>CAYGAB010000008.1:0-15926 GCA_964347725.1 uncultured Candidatus Peribacteria bacterium
GCGGTGGATGGAAGCGTGTGGGTGCTGAATAGCGACGGAAGTCTTATGAAGTATTTGAGTGGAAGCGAGGTGGAATACACTATTAAAAAAGCTCCTCTCAACTCAATGGATGGAGCTACTAAGGTTTATACCGAGCTTGAAGTGAGCCAAGTCTACGTGCTCGATCCAGGGGACGAACGACTCTTCATTTTTGATAAGAGCAGTAAGAACGATGACCTCACTTACAACGCTCAGTATGTATTTGATGATTTGAAGGGCACGCTGGTGGATTTCTACCTAGATAAAGACCGCAATGTGATTGTGATGGTTACCACACAGGCGTTGTATGAATTGAGTTTTGGGGAGTAGGAAGCTAGCTTTCCTAAATCTGTTTAGCCATTTGTAATTCCTCGTTCGTGGGGATCACGAGCACGGTCATGAAGGAGTTTTTGTGTGAGATCTGAAAAGCGTTTTTCTTGTTGGCGCGCGGGTCGAGCTTGAGGCCAAAGGATTTGAAGTAGCTGCAGATTTGCTCGCGAAGGTAGAATGCGTTTTCGCCGATGCCGGCGGTGAAAACCAAGGCATCGGGAGGGCCGCCCAGTGCGGCGAAGTAGCTGTAAATGAGCTTGGCCATTTGGTAGCTGAACACATCGAAGGTGCGGCGCGTACCGGGGCTGCGTTTGTTGGCCCACAGGGTGCGGATGTCGGAGCCGAGCTCGGAAAGACCTTTGAAGCCGGATTCATGTTCTAAAAGGTGGTGTACTTCTTCGGGGGATTTTTTCTCGAGTAAGTGGAAGATGATGGCGGGATCTATGGTTCCGCTGCGGGTCCCCATCATGGGGCCTTCCAGTGGAGTGAAGCCCATGGAGGTGTCGAGAGACACGCCGTCTTCGGTGGCACAAATGCTCACGCCGTTGCCGATGTGACAGGTGATGAGTCGGGCTTTTTTATTCTCCAAAAATTCACAAGCTTTTTGCGCAACGTATTGGTGGCTGGTTCCGTGGAATCCGTAGCGGCGGATTTTTTGAGTTTTGTAGAGAGAGTAGGGCAGTCCGTAGAGGAAAGCTTTTTCAGGTAGCGTGGCATGGAAAGCCGTGTCAAAAACGGCGTTGTGGGTGGCTTTGGGCAGTAGTTTCATGGCGGCTCGGATTCCCTCCAGGTTGGCTGGATTGTGCAGAGGCGCAAGGGGGCTGAGGCTTTCCAACTGTTTGAGGATTCGTGGGTTGAGTAAGGTTTTTTTCTTGAATTTTTCTCCGCCGTGAACCACGCGGTGCATGACTTTTTTAATGGCCGGACATCCACTTTCCTGAATTTCTTTCAGGGCTTCGGCGATGGCTTTTTTCTGGTCGGTGACTCCATCAATGTGCCCTTTGAAGAGCAGCGTTTTTCCTTTCCCAAACACCGCAAATCGGAGTGAGGAGGAGCCGGCGTTGAGAGTGAGGGTGGTCATGGAGAATTGATTTATGAGTTTCACTCGCACACCACGGGCTTGAACTTTGGGTCTTTCAAGTAAGTTTTGCCGTTGTCGGCGCCGTTATTGTCCATGTATTCCCAGATTGGGGCGTCGTCTGAGTAGTGAGTTGGCACGTTTTGGCTGGAAATCAGAGGTTGGCGGTATTCCCAGAGGCGGTGGCCTTCTTGTTCCTGGAGGTCGATTTGGTGGAAAATTTGTGTGTTCTTCATTTGAGTGAGGACGCAGCTCAGCTTGTCTTCAAAGAGATCTGGGTTGGCGGTGAACAATTGCATGGCGCGTTTTTCTTCCAGGTTGCGGTAGAGCAGGGATGGATACTCTTTCATGCGGTTTTCGATCTTGTTTTTTCGATCTTGAATGGTGAGCAAGGCAAGTTTGAGTTCGGCAAATCGTTTGAGTTGGTCTTTGGTGAAGGGCTCTTTTTGAGTGGTCAAGTTGTTCATGAAAAGACGAGAAGCCTCAATGCCTTCTCCCCAAGTTGCTGCGGTTTCAGGTGAAAGACTGGTCATGTAGAAGTAGTCGATCTGCTTGTCTTCTGTGGGAGGCTGGCTGGCGATGGTCAAGTCCATGTGGCCCACGTTGAAGTAAAGCAAAGCGAGCAAACTGGGCAAGAGCATGGCGCGCATCAGCCGAGCTTCTTCTTTTGAGCGGTTCCAGTTGAAGAAGAGGAGCAGCGCAAGGAAACAGGCCAACCAAGCGAGGAAAACTAGGCCGACGATTCGGATGCGAGTGAGGTCGTAACTTTCTATGTAGAGTAGGTCACGTTTGAGGGCGGAACCCAGGACAGCGAGCAATTCAAGAATCAAAACGGAGTTGAGGAGTTTGAGGCCCAGCACTTGCGCATGGCTGCTGATTTCTTTCTGTTTGAGGCTGACGATGGCACTGACCAAAGTTCCAAAAAAAGTCACGGTCAAGAGTTCTGTGAAGCCTTGACGGACGTAGTCGGAGTAGCTGATTTTTAGGGCCGTGAAGCTGAAGGCATCCGCGAACAGGTACTCCGCTTGAATGAAAAGAAAGACACCAAAAATGCCCAAGAGTCCTGCCATTGGAATCGCTAGGTCGTAGTAACTGAACCATTTGAGGCTCGTGCTGCTTGATTCTGGGCTTTTGAGTTTGTAGCTGAGAATAAAGGCCGTTCCAAGCAAAATCACCAAAGAGAGAAAGCCGCGTTCCCAGGCTTGGTCGAGCACGTTTTTGAGTAGGTGTTCAAAGATTGGGTCGGCATTGGAAAGGAGGGAGGCAAAAAATAGCAAAACCACCAAGGTGATGACGCCAGTTTTGACGGCCCTGAGGGTTTTTTGGCTGCCCTTGTCTTTGATGTTTCGGCTGAGTTGAAAGAGTTGAATGAAGTGGTGTGGAGCGTTCATGAAGTAACGCAAGAGGCTTCGAAAGATCCATGAAATTTCTCCTTTTCCATCTTGAACGCTGCTCAAAATGCCTAGAGAAAAGGCGCATCCAACAATCACCCAGGCGTTTAAAGTTAGGGTGAAGTCATTGGCGATGAAGGCAAAGGTCCAGGCACAGAGTGTTCCCACGCCGGCTAGACTCCACACGGGCCAGGTCCGATTTTCTTTTGGAAAAGCCAGCAGGGCTCCAGCAAAAAGCACCGTGCAAAAAAGTCCGATTCCCATTCCCAGCAGAGGGGAATTGCTTCCAAAAAGGTACTCGTGAAAAAAGAGATTGTAGGCCAGCACCATGGACCCTAGAATCCATCCACTCAAGGCAGGAAAAGTGGCGGGCAAAAGCGTCGTGTTTTCTTTGTTCCCGCCGTTGATTTGGCGAAATAGAAAAATGGCGATGTAAGTCACGCCGATGAATAGGCTCAAGAGCATGGCGAAGGCAAAGAGGCTAGCGATCATTTTTAGATTGGTGAAATGGGTGAAGTCGACATTAGTGTGCCGAAAAAGGCGAGGCTGCGCAAGCATTGTCCTCTCTGAAATTTGCGGTTAATATGCTCCAGCAACGCCATTTATTTTTCCGCCATGCTTTCTTCTGACTCTTCTTTCTTGAAGTGGCTTCCCAGCTATTTGCGCTACACCGATTATCTTGGGGCGGCCATGCTCTATTTAAAGGACAATGTTTTTTTAGAAAAACCACTGGCGATTCAGCACATGAAGCCGCGGATTTTGGGCCATTGGGGCACGGTTCCGGGTTTGAATTTTATTTATGCGAATTTGAATTATCTGGTTTGCAAACACAAATGTGAGATGCTTTTGGTGACGGGGCCTGGCCACGGCGCTCCAGCCATTTTGGCGAATCTATTTGCGGAAGGCACGATTCGAGAATTTTATAAAAACTACACTCAAGACGCCAAAGGCACGGCAAAGTTGCTCCGGGATTTTAGCTGGCCGCATTCGCCTTTTCCAAGTCACGTCACGCCAGGGGTGCCTGGCTCCATTTTGGAAGGTGGCGAGCTGGGCTACAGTTTAGCCACGGCTTACGGCGCGGTTTTGGACAATCCTCATTTGATTGCAGCCGTGGTGGTTGGAGATGGGGAAGCGGAGAGTGGCCCCATTGCGGCGGCTTGGCACGCCAATAAATTTTTGAATCCTAAGACGAGTGGCGCGGTGTTGCCGATCGTGCACATCAACGGTTATAAAATTTCAAATCCCACGATTTTCGGGCGCATGGGTGATGAGGAATTGTGGTCTTTGTTTCGAGGTTACGGTTATGAACCCTTGATTGTGGAGGGGCGAGGGGAAGATGCCAAGGGTGTGGAAAAAGTCATGGTCAAAGCCATGGAAAAAGCCTATCAAAAAATTCGTAAAATTCAGACGGCGGCTCGCAATGGGAAACAAGTTCTCAAACCTCAGTGGCCCGTGATTTTGCTCCGCACTCCCAAAGGCTGGCGAGGTTTGGAAGTCTACCACGGACACGCCGTGAAGGGTTCTTTTCACGCTCATGGAATTCCTGTGGAGAGCAAAGACGCGGAATCGGTGGCGGCGGTAGAAAAATGGCTGCGCAGTTACAAGGTTCAAGAATTGGTGGACGGTCAAGGGCGGCCAAAGCCAGAACTTTTACGATTTGTGCCCAAGTCCAAATGGAGGATTGGAATGAGTCCTCAGGCCGTTGGAGGGAATTTACTCGAGGATTTGAAATTTCCAAAACTCAAAAATTATTCAGCCGTGGTGGAACAGCCTGGAAAAATTGAAGGGAGCAGCATGGAACAGGCGGGTAAATTTTTGAGAGACGTTTTTCGTGCGAATCCCAAGAATTTCCGATTTTTCTGTCCGGATGAAGCGGAGTCCAATAAACTTGGAGCCATGTTTCAAGCGACGAAACGGTCTTTCCAATGGCCGATTTTTCCAAATGACGAATTCATGGCGCCGGAGGGAAGAATCATAGAGATGCTGTCCGAGCACACACTCCAGGGCATGAGCATGGGCTACATTTTAACGGGTCGGCACAGTCTTTTTGCAAGTTACGAAGCTTTCACCACCATCATTTCTAGCATGGTGGATCAATACGCCAAATTTCTGAAACAAAGTTTCGATGTGAAGTGGCGCAAACCTGTGGCGAGCATGGTTTTCTTGCAGACCAGCGTGGGCTGGAGGCAGGAGCACAACGGTTATTCCCATCAGAATCCTAGTTTTGTGAGCAGCGTTTTGCAGAAGCACGGAGAATTTTGCCAGATTTATTATCCTGCGGATGTGAACAGCACCTTGGTGGCTTTTGAAGATGCGCTCAGCAAGAAAAATGCGATCTGTGTGATTGTCGCGGACAAACGTTACATTCCTCAATGGTTGACTTTGGATCAAGCTCGAGAGCAAGCCAAGCGAGGCCTGGCCATTTGGGAGTGGGCGAGTTCTCCTGAGCAGGCTAAAAATCCTGACGTGGTTTTGGCTTCGGCTGGAGATTACATGACTCAAGAAGCTTTGTACGCCATCCAGCTGTGTCGAGACTTGGTTCCTGAAATAAAAATTCGTTACGTGAACGTGTCTGAATTGACGGCGCTTTGCTTGGGAGATTCCTGCAATCACATGAACGGGACTTGTTTGACTCGTGCCGGCGTGGAGTCTTTTTTCACCAAAGACAAGCCTGTGGTCTTCAATTATCACGGTTATGTGAATGACATGGAGCACATTTTATGGCCTTTTGTGGATTCTAAGCGATTCAGTCTTCACGGGTATTTAGAACACGGTTCCACGACCACGCCTTTTGACATGAAGGTGGCCAACAAAGTCAGCTGTTACCATTTGGCCATGGACATGATCGAGCAGGTTTCTAAGACGAATCCAGTTTTGGCCCGCAAACGCAAAAAACTAATCCAGACTTTGCAGGATCGCATTGACGCTCACCAAAAATACATTCGTCAATTTGGGGACGATCCTCAGGAAGTGAAGGAGATGAATTGGAGGGCCACGGCGGCATTGACGATGTCTTCGGCGGTGGATCCGCGTGAGACTTCTGCCACGGGCAAAGCCAAGCCTTGAAGGAGCGGACCAATGGCGGTGGCTCCGGCCAGGCGTTCCACCAACTTGTAAGCGATGTTTCCAGCCTCTAAATCTGGGAAAATGAGCACGTTCGCGTGACCTGCCACCAAGCTGTGGGGAGCTTTGCTGGCACCAATTTGATCCATCAGGGCGGCGTCCACTTGCATGTCGTGGGAGACGGCCAGGGTTGGGTCGAGTTTTTGAACCAGATCGGCGGCTTCTTGGATGCGTTTGACCAGAGGATGATCCGCGGAGCCTTCCGTTGAAAAACTGAGCATGGCCACTTTGGGGTCTAGGCCAAATCCGCGTGCGGTTTTGGCGGAGTCCAGAGCAATTTGAGCGAGTTCTTCCACGCTGGGGCTGATGTTCACGGCGCAATCGGCAAAGAGCAGTACTCCTCCGTTGGCGGCATCGGCACTGGTGGCTTTTGGCAGCAGCATGAGGAAAACGCCGGAAGCTTTGCGGCCTGGTTCACTGCCTTTGATGACTTGTAGGGGAGGCAGCACTCGTTCTTTGGAAGCTTGGCTCGGGCCGGTGAGGAGTGCGTCGGCGTCTCCATTTTTTAGGATCAAAGTGGCGAGCATCGTTGGGTTGAGGCAGGCTTCACGTGCTTTTTCCAAAGTCAGTCCGCGCAGAGCGGAAAGGATTTTTGCGTACTCCTCAAATTTTGGATGATCGGCGGGATTGCTCACCAAAATGGGCAGGGCGAGGCCTTTTTCCTCTAGAATTTTTGCGGCTTTCAGCACCCGTGGCTCCAAACCTTCAGAAAAAACGATTCGTTTTGGGCTCAGCCTTGCACGATCTTCAAGTTCTTTCAGGAAGAAATGACTCATTCGCCGATGGCTTTTAGGTCTGCGCTGGCTTGAGAAGTGGCGTCCACGGCGGACTCGACGGAATCTTTGGCTTTTTGGACTTGGTCGATTGTTTTTTCTACGCTGGCTTTTGTTTCAATGGCTTCTTGTTTCAAATTCGCCACGGCTTCGGTGGTTTCTTGAGTGGCTTTGTCGAGTTGATTGCATCCTGTGGTGAGGGCGAGCAAAAGCAGAGTGGCGAGGACGGCTTTCATGAAAGGTGAGTTAAGAAGTGGCTTTTTTGTCCTGGAAAACAGTTTTGAAATTTCCATCAAATTCTTTGAGGAAATTGGACATGTCCAAAACTTCATTGGTGGATATTTTCCCAAGGCGAGGGGCCGTTCCCAAACGAGACATTCCGTGTGTGCCGTCCATCATTTCGTCGTCAAAATGGATGCACACGTTGATCACGCTTTCGGTTTCGCAATCGAGACAGCTGGCGTGGAAAAAGGTTTGTTCATCTCCGAGTCCGCCGATCAATTCAATGTCTTCGTCGGTGAATTTGCATTCACACTTTGGACAGTTGATGGTCTTTTTGATTTGGCCGACAATGAGTTTTAATTCTCGAAAATTCATGGATTCAAAAGGGATTATCGTCCACATCATATCCTCTTTAAGAGGTTTGGGAAAGAGAAAAAGCCCCGCGTGGGCGAGGCTTTTGGTTAGGCTGCTTTTTTGACAGGTTCTGCCACCACGTCGGGAGGAGTGTTCTCGGCCGTTTCCAGATGGGCCTGTCTCAGTTCGGCGTTCACGGCTCCGGCTTCGTTTTGGGCGTTCATTTCTTGTCTCACGCGGCGAATGGCGTGGTTGAGTGGATCTTCAATCAACATCTGAGTTCCTTGTAAGACGCCTGCCACGGCTTCGAGTCCGACCAGAGGTGGATAGAAAAGGCCGAGTGTTCCGAGGAAGGCCGTTTGTGCGGCCATTCTGCCGACCACGTTGCTGATTTCAGTTCGAGCGCGTTCAGCGGCGGCCAAGCTCACGCCAGGAACCGATTGAGTGGCGATGCTCAAGTACATGTCCAGGACCATGAGTCCGTCTCCAAAATCTTCATCGCTGTTGCGGATGAGGCGGAATCCGGCGTTCATCATTTTGCCGATAACGGCGGGCGATAATACTGCAAGAGAGATTAGAGCCGCTTCTAGACTGTGGGAGTTCATGTATCCTTCTGGATTGAACCGCATGCGAAGGCCTTCCATTTGGTGGCCTTCCCAATCTGCACGCATTCCGTTGGCTCTGGACCTCACGCGTTCTGCCACAAATCCGCTGGCTCTTTCCAGTTCAGCTGCAGCGCCTTTGGCTTCTTTGGCGTTCTTCAAAAAATCAGGTTTTGGCTTTTTTGTTTCTGGTGCTCCATTGCTGTCTGGGGAATCAGGGGAGCCCTCGGATGGATTCTGGTCTTCTTCTGTGTGATTTGACATGAGATTTGGGGTTAAACTTTTGACCTTAAGGCGTAGGTCCGAATTTAAGCCTTAAATCACGATAAGGGTTTAGCTTGGGTTTGTCAAGGTTTTGTGGTACAATACTCTGATTCATTAGCCTTTTCATTTTATGACTGTTTCCACTCCAACTGCAACTCCAGATCCAAATGAACTTTCTTTGTCATTGGCGGATGGAGCTTGGTCTGCACCGGATCAAACTCCTGTGGATCTTACTTTGCAGAGTTTTAGGCCAGCATTGGATGGATATTTGAATGGAGTGGAATCTCAAGAACCTCAATTGAACCCTGCAGTGCTTCAAACGCTTTTGGGTTGCTCACAAGCAAACACAGAAAGCAGTCCTCCTTTGAATTTGGGAGACAGAACTGCCTTGTTGGCAAGTCTTGCTGCTTTGGCTAAGACGTCAGGGCTGACATCTGAACAGGCGACGCAGGTGGCCACTTTGACCAGCGTCTTGAGTGGTGGCCCTAGTCAAAATCCTAAAAAAGGATCCGAGGCTTTGGCTAAAATTGCCCTAGAGGCTGGAAAATCTTCTTCTGTGGCTTTGGTGTTGGCGAAAGTGATGGAAATTGCTGGGATGACCCAAAATTTAAATCCGAAATATGAGCAAGCTTCCACTGCTTGGGACACTTTGACGGCGGCGGAGCAGATGGCCATGGCTCAAGAAATGATGGGTTTTAAAAATAAAATGTTGAGCCGAACAAACATTGTGACGGTTGGCCCTAAAATAGCCGATTCTGCTTATGGATTTGCCAGAGCGTGGTTTGGTAAAATGACAGGTTTTGCCAAATTGGGCGTGGACAACCTCAGTTACAATGAATTTTTGGATGCCATTTTGAGAGGGCGATTGAAATGCAAGGATCCATCGATTTTACAATTCGTTCAAAATACAGATGGGGCCGACGCAAAAAAAGCCTCCGAAATTTCTGATTGGATTGCTTTTGGCGCACCTGCTCTTGGCGCTGCCATTGGAGCTTTGGGTGGCCCTGCAGGAGTTTTGGCTGGATTGGGCACGGCGGCGACTTTGGCTGGAGGTGTGAAAGGCTTTGCTGCATTGGCTCAAGCTTTCGATAAAGCGCGTCATTCTGCTTATGAAATGTTGAGAGCGGATAAAGGCTTGGATGCCTTGGGAATTTCAAATGTCGCTGACGTTCGCAATACGGTGAATGCACTGGCCAATGCCGCTGCGAACAACAACAAAAATTTTCAGATTGCGGCTTAAACTGTCATCCTTTCAAGTGCGGCTTTGACACGTTTTATTGTGGTGGCTTTGCCGAGGACCATCATGAGTTCGAAAGTGCCGGGTGAAAATTCTTCATTGGTGAGGGCGACTCTCAAGGGCCAGAGGAGTTGGCCGTTTTTGAGGCCGAGTTTCAGAATGAGATCGCTTAAGGTGGCTTTGATGGGTTCTTCAGCGCTGTAGTCGTCCATGCTTTCTAAAACGGGAAGGGACTGTTCCAAGGCCAAAATGGCGGTGGCTCGGTCGATCTTCATCTTTGGGTGTTCGAAGAGGGCCAGATTGTAGTCGAGTTCATCGAGGAGAAAAGGGCAGAGCATTTCGGGGCCGTCGTTCAAGGTTTTCATGCGAGTTTGAACGCAATCGACAAATTTGAGAAAATTGTTGCTGATTTCGGTGGTGTCGGCATTGAGGTCGTCCGCGGAAAGTGCAGCGTAAGGCGTGGTTTTGAACCAGTCATTTTCTTGAAGGCCAGGCAGAATCAGTGCGCCGAGCTCTTGAGCGGTTTTGCTGCGGAGGTAGTGGCCATTGAACCAGTCGAGTTTTTCTAGGCTGAAAACGGCGCCGGCTTTTTGGACGCGTTCGAGGCTGAATCGGTGGACGAGTTCGCCCAAGGAGAAAATTTCTTCTTCGGTTCCAGGATTCCAGCCCAGCAGCACCATGAAGTTGATCACGGCTTCTTTCAGGTAGCCTTTCTTGATGTAGTCTTCAGCCGCTACATCGCCTTGGCGTTTGGAAAGTTTGGTTTTGTCTGGGTTGAGTAGCAGGGAGAGATGCGCGAATTTTGGCGGAGTCCATCCAAAAGCTTGGTAGAGCCAGATGTGTTTTGGAGTGGAGGGCAGCCATTCTTCGCCACGGATCACGTGGGTGATTTCCATTTCGTGGTCGTCCACGACGTTGGCGAGGTGGTAGGTGGGGAATCCGTCGGATTTGAGAAGGACTTGGTCGTCCACGTCTTTGCCGTGAAAACTCATGTCGCCGCGGATGAGGTCGTGGAATTCCACCACTTCTTGCGGGATCAATTGGCGCACGACAAAAGGAGTTCCTTTGGCGTAGAGGGCGTCTTTTTCATCTTGAGAAAGATTCAGACAGTGGCGGTCATACTTTGGGGATTGCTTGGCGGCTTGTTGGGCTTGGCGCATGGAATCGAGCCGGTCGGACGTGCAGAAGCAGCGGTAGGCTTGGCCGGAATCGAGTAGAGTTTGCAGGTGTTTTTTGTAGATTTCGGTGCGCTCGGATTGAAAGTAGGGGCCTTCGTCCCAGTTTAAGTCGAAAAATTTGAGCGTGGAGAGTAGGCTTTCTACGGCGCCTTCCACGTAACGTTTTTGGTCGGTGTCTTCAATTCGCAGCAGAAAAGTGCCACCTTGTTGTTTGGCAAAAAGGTAAGCGTAGAGCGCGGTGCGGAGACCTCCAACGTGAAGGAAGCCAGTTGGAGAGGGGGCGAATCGAGTTTTGACCATGGGTTTTGAGTTCGTAAAAGTTGAGGCCAAGATAGCAGACAAGCTAGTCAAATTCCAGCCAGATGCCCCAGTGGTCGGAATCGGTGGATTCCAGGCGTGCAAAATTGTGAATCTGAATGCCTGGACTGACGAGGGCGTGGTCGATGGGGATTTTGAAAATTGGTAAATGAGCGTTCCAGGTTGGTGTGAAAAAAGGAAATTTTCCAAAGCCGATTCGAGCGTCTTGGAGATTTGTGTCCGCCAGCAAGCTTTTGATTACCGGAGACCAAGGCGTGGCGTTGAAGTCGCCCACCACAATCCAGTCTTTCTCAGGATGGGCGTTCAAATAAGGAGCAAGATCTTGATAGTAGGCGTGGTAGTTTTCTGACATTTTCCGATTCATTCCCGGGAGCGGATGCACGGCCAAAATGGCGGTCTGGCCATTTGCTGGTTCGAATTGAAGGGCGAGGTCTTTGCCGAGGGGAATTTCTGTGAAAGTGCCGGGGCTTTGACTTCCAATGATGATTCCGGTGGGGCCGTGGTGGCCGCCAAATTGCACATGAGGGTAGCGATTTTTCAGTTCCGGCAGGAGATTTTCCCAAAGGGGACCGGCCTCATGGATCACGAAAAAATCCGGATGGTGCTTGTCCAGCATGGTCAAAAATTCGTCTGTGTTTGGATTGAGGTAGTAGACGTTTTGGGAGAGGAGGGTTTGCGTTGTGCTGGTGCTGGTTTTTTTAAGGTTTGGAGCTTCTAAATAAGGGCTGAGCTGAGTCAAGTGCAGGGCGAGGATCAGGCTTAAAATCAAGGCGGTCTTGAATCTTTTTAGCGCCGCATTTAGGAGCATTAAAAAAAGGGCGGCGAGCGCGTAGTAGTGGAGGTAGTGAGAAAAAAGTTCAAAAAACCAGTGATTTTTTGCGAGGAGGAGCGGGATGTGGCCTAAAAGAAAAAGCGGAAAAACGCCTTTTGCTAGCCAGTTGCAGGCGCTTTTAATTTGACAAAATCTTGTTTTCATTTTAAATTTGGTTGCTGATTTATTTTACTTTGAAATGAAGAGAGTGCAAGAGGCCATTCAGACCATAGGTAGCAGAGATCTTTCCTGTTTGACTGGGGCTTCTCTTTTGTTTGGCGGTTTGTATGGCGTAGAACATGGGGGTGAATTTGGGTTCAAGGATTTGATGTTTGTGTCAATGGATTTGATAGCGATTGTTAGCATGCAAATGCTTTTTAGGCGTCACGTCACGGCTTTTTTGAAAGATGAAAATGAGTTGCATCGTTTGGCGGTTACCCATCCTGAATTTTGTCCTCCTGAAATTAGTTTTTTTGTTGGTGTCCATGGGTTGAATGCTTCAATGTTGGCGCTTAGGCCCATGGTCGAGGCTACTTTTCAATGTTACTCTAGGCAAATGCTGGCTTTTGGTCTTTCTAGCGTTGTTACAGGCTTCATTATTGGCGCAGTGGTTCAAGCGGTGTGTCGAGAATTCACCACTAGCTGAACGGCCATGAATCTGATAAACTGGGTTCATCCACTTTAGGGCCCGTTCAATAATGGTCAACAAACGCCGATCCACGCTTTCTAAAGCTTCGCCACGGAAATCTTCCAAAAAAGCCATCACTTTTGAGGTGGAAAAGCACATTGCGAGGGAAATTTGGGCGGTTTTCTATTTGGCTTTGGCGGCGCTCACTTGGCTTTCGCTCAATCAACAGTTGGGGTTTTTGGGGGAGGTGTGGATGTCCATTCTTCGGCCCGTTTTTGGGGTTGGTTTGGGAGCGGTGCCTTTTGCACTTTTGTTCATGGGAGCCAGCGTTTTCTTTTCTAAAAAAATCACCTGGGGCTTCTCAAGACTCACGGGAATCGTTTTTTTTACGGTGGCGATTTTGGGTTTTGTGCACATGAAGGTCCCTGCGGACCAATTGTTGGAAGTGGCTCAGAGAGGTGAATCCGGCGGGTACATTGGTTTTGTTTCGAGTTTTATTTTCACTTCGGCTTTTGGCCGAGAAGGAGCCTACGTCTTGTTGACCGCTACTTTTTTGGTGGGGATTTTGCTGACCTTCCAAGTGAGTTTGGGCGCAATCCTGAGGTTCTTTTTGCCGTCTACAAAAGTGGTTAAAAAGACGATTGGAAAGGTCACTCCTGACTTTAAGTTAACGGACGAGGATGAGGAAGAAGACGAAGACGTTCGCATTGTCCAGCCGGACATTGTCAAAGACGACGAGCCCGCCATGTCGCTCAAGGAAGTGAAGCCTGAGGAAGTTCAAGTTCGATTGGCCAAGGCTCCTGCCCCAGAAGAAGACAAGGAAGATGAGATTGTTGTGGTGGGCGCGGAAGGCAGCGTGCGAGCCATAGAATGGGAGTATCCACCTTTGGATTTATTGGATGCGAGTCAGGAAGTTTACACGGTGAATGAAGGTCGCTTGAAAGCGAAGGCAAGCGTGATCAAGGGCAAATTGGATCAATTTGGGATTCCCGTCACCATGCATGAAGTTCACGTTGGGCCCACGGTGGTTCAGTACACTTTGAGGCCTTCGGAAGGTGTGAAATTGTCCAAAATCACTTCTCTCAAGAATGATTTGGCGCTGGCTTTGGCGGCCTCTGCGGTTCGTATTGAAGCTCCTATTCCTGGGAAATCTTTGGTGGGAATTGAAATCCCAAACGAATCTCGGGCCACGGTGCACATGAGAGAGATCATGGAAGCTCCTGAGTACAAAGCGGAATCTTCCAAGTTGAAATTGGCTTTGGGCCGCGATGTGGCTGGAAAAGCCGTGGTGGTGGATTTGGCAAAAATGCCGCACCTTTTGATTGCGGGGGCCACGGGGTCTGGAAAGTCCGTTGGGATGAACAGTTTTTTGATTTCTCTACTCTACAACAATTCGCCTCAGGAATTGCGCTTCATCATGATCGATCCGAAACAGGTTGAGTTGACGCCTTACAATGGGCTTCCTCATTTGCTCACGCCGGTGATCACGGATCCTGAGAAAGCGGCCACGTCTTTGCGTTGGGCGGTGGCGGAAATGAATCGTCGCTACAAGATTTGTGCGGATGCCGGATGCCGTAACATTGCGGAGTACAATCGCAATCGGCCCGTTTCAGAATACATGTCAAAAATTGTGATCGTGATCGACGAGTTGGCGGAGTTGATGATGCAAGCTCAAAAGGAAGTGGAGGCCAGCATTTGTCGAATTGCACAGATGGCGCGTGCGGTGGGAATGCATTTGATCATTGCGACGCAGCGGCCTTCTGTGGATGTGATTACAGGTTTGATCAAGGCCAACATTCCGGCGCGTATTGCGTTCACGGTGGCGTCTCAGGTGGATTCGCGGACGATTTTGGATGGGCAAGGAGCGGAAGATTTGCTCGGAATGGGAGACATGCTTTATTTGTCTGGGACCATGGGCAAGCCGATTCGTGTCCAAGGGATTTACATTTCGACGGAAGAAACCGAACGTGTGACCAATCGAATTAAGCTCACTCAAGAGGCGGACGACGAAGTTTACATGGATGAAATCACCTCAAAAGAAACCGCTCGTTTGCCCGTGCAAGGAGTGCCCGACAGCACGGAAGACCCCAAGTCCGACGAAGAGTTGATGATGGCGGCTCTGGCTTTTCTCCGTAAAAATAAAAAAGGCGCGTCCACTTCTGCACTCCAGCGTTACTTCCGCATTGGCTACGCTCGTGCCGGCCGACTCATGGACATGCTGGAAGAACGTGGCTACGTTGGCCCCGCTCAAGGCGCCAAAGCCCGTGACGTTCGCGTTCAGGAAGACGGCGAAGAAGAGGAAGGGTGGTGAGGGGAGGCGGCGAGTTTTTTGGTGAGAAGTTCCTTTAGGTACTCTGTTGAGTCGCCTTTTTGGATAGCAAATTCAATCGTACCTGGTGTTAGGGCTCTTCTTAACTGGCCGATGCTTAGGTCATCTTCAGTTGCCGCATCAAGAAACGATGTGAGCGCGGCATTGATTGCTTGACGGTATTGATCAGGTGTTTGGCTTGCTGTATTGGCTGCTTCTGCTGCATCAATCAGCTCATCTAGATCTAAGTTTATTATTTCTTCTAAGGCAGCATTTCTTTCCTTGCTGCATGGTTTTGTGTTTTTCAATTCTTCCAAGAGGGCCTTGATTTTTGTGTTTGCTTTTGCTGCTATTGCCAGTACCTCATATGTAGTTGAGTCGATTTTTAAGGATGACTTCAACTTTAGTTTGTCAAAGACTTCACTTAAGTATTCATGCTTGGCAGGAGGACTTTCACGGTAGGCACGCTCTGCTAGTTCCAATAATTTCTCAAGCGAAAAATTGGTTTTTATATTCTCTGCAGCGGATTCTCCCATCTCTGGGTCCCACAATTGACTGCATAAGTTTGGTAAAGCATCATCGCCGTCTGCGGTGCTTGCAAGATCTAAAAGGTCCCATATCCAGGAAATTCCATTGTGCGGCTTTTGCTCATTTTCTGTCATGAGTTCGTCAATAAGAGCTGGTATGTTTATGTGCTCCTGAAGACCGTCTTCTGTTATTTGTGCCGTGCGAAGCTCTCTTTTGAGAAGTCTCAATGGATTGTGTGGGAGGTCCTTCATGTGACTTTTATTTAGCAGGCAATACTTATCTTAACAATAATGTATTATTTTGTCTAGTTTTGTTTCTTTCTCATTCAGCTCCTAATGTAGGCATCTTATATAGTATATTCGGATCAATACTCTGCTGCTTTACAGTTTTTAAAGATGCATTTTGAGGTAGGGAATAATGTTTTTGCTGTCGATTGTTTTTATGCTATATTTTTTTTGCTTTCGGGACTTTCCCGCGACCCCGTCAGAAATGGCGGGGAAAATTTTTATGTGTAGAGCTTGCTGAAAGCGGCTTTGATTCTTTTGAAATCTGTGCCGTCCATTTCACCTATTCTTGAGTACAGTCTTTTGTAGTCTATTACTCTGATTTGCTGCAAACACGCAACGGCTTCACTGCCTTTTTGTTTGTACGTGACGTACCAAGAACCAGTGTGCATTTTTGTGCTCAATGGAATTACGAGATAAAAATGATTTGATAACTTCTTGAAAATTAGGATGGGACGAGTGAACAATGAACTTTTACC
>CAYGAB010000009.1:0-15296 GCA_964347725.1 uncultured Candidatus Peribacteria bacterium
GGTAAGAGCTGGCCCAGACGTTTCCGAGCAAGGCAAGAAACATCACAAATCCAAACAAACGCACCAACATTTTTTTCTGAAAAATCACAAAAATCGTAGCCAAGAGAGCCAAAATCAATTCCGCACCCAAAAGGGTGTAACTCATCAGATAAACGTCCTTGGCAACAAAACCATCTCGCATGGATAGGTCATTCATGGCAGAGATGACTTGTCCATGTGCCACTAGATCAAAACTAGTGTTCCAAAACAGGAACAAAGCCAGCACAAAAACAAAAAATCCAAGCAGGCCGTGACCACAAGGAGAAGAATTGGGAGAGGATTTTTTCATAAACCATGAATTATAAAAGCACTTTCATGCTAGCAAAAGGCCTGCAGCGAGGCGAGGGGAATTGCAAAAGAATAAAACTTCCCATTTTGCTGAAATTATGTTACAATAGCTAGATTATTTAAATTTCCACATGAAAATCACTCTTTCAAATCGCAGTTGGCTTTATCTAGGTGCAACGCTGAGCTTCATTTTGCTGGCGGCCTTGGGATTGTCCAATCGAACAGGCTTAATCAGCACTTTGTCGTCTTTAACCCACGACGAAGGCGACTACTACCTTGACCCAACTTCAGCAGAAATCTACCAGGCCGATTCTTACACCTTCACCAGTTACACTCAAAGCAGCACGGATCCCGTTCCAACAGCATCAACATGGACCGTTGAGCGCACTGATGAGACAGGTGAAGTTGAAGAAAATCCCACCGACATCTATCTGGAAAATTGCCGTGAGAGTTCCAGCTGCACCGTTCACGCCGGAACCATTGCCGGTGATTTGAAGGTGCTCGCAGAAAGTGACGACCAAAGCGCCGAAGCCACCCTCACCATCAAAACAGGCTTGAGTTCCAGCACAAGCTTCACGGACACCATTCCTGAATGGGCCAAGGAAAGCGTTTACATGTTGCGAGACCGCGGCATCATGAAAGGCTACAGCGACGGCAGTTTTGGCCCTGGTGACAGCGTCAACCGAGCTCAGTTCACCGTGCTCTTGTTCCGAATCATGGAGATGGCTTATCCAGAGGCGGCGGACGCCATTGGTGACCGGACTTGCGACGTGTTTGAAGACGTGCCAAACACCTCTTACGCTTACGAAGCAATTTGTGCCGGCTACTATTTTGACTGGTTCGAGAAGATCACCATCGGTACCAATTTCAGCCCAGATCAAGAGTTGACGCGCGCAGAAGCCGCTCAGCTATTGGCCAACACCATACTCACTTCGACCTTTGAAAACGTGTACACTCCTTTGTTCGAAGTCGATATAAAGCAATTGCAATTCCTGGTGGCTCTGATGGGCTTTGTGGACGTGGATGGCAGACATGAAAACGTAGACGGCATTGCGCTTTCGATTTTCTTTGACCTCATCAAAGGTTCTGAGGGCAACGATGGTGAAATGTATTTCCGCCCCGAAAAGCCCATCAACCGGGCAGAAACCGCGGTGATCATCGCACGAATCATCAAGGACTTGGATTTGCAGTGAAAATCAAGCTGATGGCGCCGCACTCTGACTGATTTTCCACACACCTTTCTCTCGAAAGGCTGGAATGGTCTGACGTTTTGCGGCGTTGTTCAGCGTAGGCAGATTGACGCCATTTTTTTTTGCGTACTCTCCAAGCGGAATGATTTTTGCTCCTTCTAAATAGGCCACTCGTTTGTGTAAAGATTCAAGAAGAGCCAAAGCAACTATTTTCTCCATAAACTTGGTGTTGCTGGAGGCATCGTAAACCTGCAAGCCTTTGTAATAATTTTGTTTCTCTTTGTTGCGGATGATGAGTGGCGGAAACCCATATTGTTTCAATTGTAGGTTGATCAAAACTCTTCCAATACGGCCATTCCCATCACAGAAAGGGTGGATGTGCTCGAACTCTAAATGGAAGCGGGTGAGGGTGTCCAAAAAATAAACTTCATTATCCGTTCGAAACTCCATGACTAGATCGTCAATGTAGCGCTCAACGAATTCTGGCGGTGGAGCAATGTAAGCCCCCACGCGAACGTATTCCCCTTCTTTTCTGAAACGCCCTGCAAAGTC
Organism: uncultured Candidatus Peribacteria bacterium; assembly: GCA_964347725.1. Taxonomy (GTDB): domain Bacteria; phylum Patescibacteriota; class Gracilibacteria; order UBA1369; family 2-02-FULL-48-14; genus CAYGAB01. The sequence continues at coordinate 2,070 of CAYGAB010000009.1, forward strand.
TTCATTGATGTTTCCCAGCAGCATTTGATGGAGCAGCAAGATAAACTCTTTGTCGAGCTTTTGCTTTGCGATTCTCTTGTCAAGATATTCCATCACTCGGGCTAAATTTTTCGCTTCAAAGACCTCTCGCAAGCTAACCGAACGTGAAAGTGTCATTTCTAAAAGGATTTTTTCCGTTTCCTGGAGGGTGAGTGTCGAATTCTCAATTGCGTTTGAGTTGTAGACGCTTTCTGCCAATTCAACCTCGTCAACGAGCTTTAAAAGAGCTTCTCTGCCTGGGCTCAGTACTTCAAAGCTGTGCTTCAATGCCTTAATCCGATCCCGGTAAACTTTTCCAATGGCCATAAAAATAGTGAATTTATATCAAAATACTAGCAAATTCACGGAATTTTGTCAATAAACAGTGAATTTGGCTGAATAGCTTGCGTCTCTCCCGCGGCCACTATCGAAATGTACAGAAAAAAGCTAGCGTTTTTGATAGTGCTTCCGAACTCACGCTTAGCCCACAAAATCCGCCCATCGACTGAAATTCGCTTCAATGAGTTTCAGATTCCTTGATGTGTTTTGAGCCTGAGAAAGCCCAAGTTCTCGTTCCTCGCTCGTACTCGCGGGGTCCGTGGCGCGCTGCATGTTGAATTCAAGCCAAGGCAACCATTTGATGATGCAAGCGCTGATCAGTTCATCTCCACTTTCAAGAATAGGCGCACCCTCGCTTTGGTAGCCATCGAGAACCGCTTTGATGCTGTCTTCGTTGATGTCACCACTCACCAGTCCACCCCAGTTCAAGGCGGCATCCATCAGTTCCAGGCCAGGATTCACTCGCCCCGCCGATTCCCAATCAATGATGAAAGGGGACTGAGAGTCCTTCCAGATGACATTTTTTTGGTCGATGTCGCCATGGCCAAGAACCATGTTTCTTTCCAGTTTCTTCACGATGCCATCGGCCTTTGTGTTCCATTCGAGCACCAGCTCTTTGGCAAGCCAAGAGGCAGACTCAGGAAATTCACCCAAAAATTTTTCAAAAAGAATCTCCCAATGCGCGTTTGGAAACAGATTGAGTGGGTTCATGTTGAGGCCAGGAAGCTCCAAATTGGCTTTGTGCATTTTGGCCATGATTTTGCCAATCAGAAAAGCTTGTTCCTTGGGGGCCGCTGCTACGGACAAACTTTTTCCCTCGACCCATTCAAACACGATCACCAATTTGTCAGAGATTTTTGCAACCAATTCGTTTCCTGCTTTCAATGCCGTGACAGCCGGAACACCAATGTCCAAAAAAGCTTGAGCGATGGACTCCGTCAAAGCATAGGCTTGTTGGATGCTATTTTCAGAGGAAATATTGGGGTCTAAATCTTGGATTTTGAGGTTCAACTCTTTGATGGCATATTCCCCTCGAACGGTTTGAAGCCGCCACATTTTATGAATGAGCCCACCTTTTACGACAGATGCCGCTCCTTGAGGCACACCCAAATCATAAGCCTCGCAAATGCTTAAAATCACATTTTTGTTCATAAAATAACATGCTATTTCCTACCTGTTAATTGATTTAAATTCGTATTCGTTCATGTGATTATCTAATAATTTTTATCAATTCAGGAAAGGCATAAATTTTATTTCTCTCTTTTTCAGGAGTTATGTCGGTTATGATTCCAGCCTCAAGGAACTTTGCTATCAAAGTGTACATGGTTTGAGGATTTGCAATGTGTGCCTCTTTTTTCATGGATTTTGTCGTAAATCTCGGTTTAACAAATAGGCCGTCCAAAAGATTATTGGCATATATTGAATTGATTTCAGGCATTCTCTCTTTTAATCCCTTGTGAAGGGCTTCTATTTCGCCAACCTTTTCCAATGTAGACTGAGTTTGCTCTTTCACTGCCTGTAGAAAAAAACTAATCCAGGATAGCCAATCACCTTTTTTGCTAACATTTTTTAGAAGCTCATAATAATCATCACGGTGTTCTTCCAAAAATTCACTCACATATATATTAGGATAAGCGGTGATTTTTTGATCATATAAGAAAAGTGGAACCAGTAGTCGTCCTACTCGTCCATTTCCATCTAGAAATGGGTGGATTGCTTCAAATTGATAGTGGGCAATCGCAATCTGAACCAGTGGATCAATTTCCTTGTGCTCATTAATGTATTTCTCTAAATTGCCAAAAAGGCTGCTTATATGTTGAGCTTCCGGCGGGATAAAAGTGGCCTGCTCAATTGTGGTGCCCTTTTTTCCTATATAAACCTGTATTTTTCTAAATTCGCCTGGGGCTTTATTACGACCCCTCGCTGAATTTAAAAGAGTTTTGTGCAACTCCTTAATGAAATTTTCAGTGATAGGCCGTTTTTCCAATAATTTTTTCCCTTGTTCTATTGCCAGCCGATAGTTAGAGATTTCCCGATAATCTTTCTCTCTCTCGTTTTCTTCTTCTTGTACTTCTTGCGCATCAAACATTAGAACTTCATCCAGAGTGGCCTGAGTTCCTTCAATCTTGGAGCTTAAAACCGCCTCTTTTGTTTCAAAAGACCGTTGAATAATTTCAGGATTGGGTAATCTCTTCACAGCTTCATCATAACGAGCGACTATGTCTCGTGTTTTAACTATTTCAGGGAATATCTTTAGATAGTCCAGTTTCGGTGGCAGAAAAGGCGGAATAAATGGTTTTGGAGACATATTGCTTATAATATTTAAATAAACAATAACATTTCTTATTCCAGAAAACAAGATTCTTCTAGAATAAGACTCCAGTTAATTCTAGACTCTAGATTTACTAGAAATTTAATTCTAGATATACGAGTTTTACTGGAATTAATTCGGGAGATGCATACAAACTTTCACTATTTCCTAAAAGGGAGACTCTTCGCCAAGAAGTTTATAGTGCATTGTATCAAAACGAAGAAAAAAGAAAAACCTCGTCTGCGACGATAGGGGTAGGTTGGCTTAGTAGAGCCACTATTGCACAGATTGAATCCTTGTGTAAAATGCAAGCCTATAACGACTCATAATGATCGAATTCTCTACAGAACTGGACGAATCCTCTTTAATTGAGGCAGTGAAGACAACCGGGTGGTATCCAGAAGGTCTACCTGATGATCAAGAATTACGTACTCAGATCTTGCGCAACTACATCGATGAAAATATCATATACGTAGGCATGAATGATCTGCCGCCCTTCAGCCCACAAACATTCAGCCAAGTATACTTACCCGTCTCTTATGAGCCTGCTCTTAAGGAACTAAAAGGAGATTTTCCTCGTCAGCTTTTTACTCGCTCTATTCAAATTGGGAATAGTGTCCACCGCCCTTTTACTCGATACGGTGAAGTGAGAGGCTATAGCTTTGGCTTTCGGGTATTGCCGCAGGGAAATATCCAAGTAAGATCTCCGCTTGAGCAATTTAGAGAAACCAATGGAACGTCTCAACCTTCATTAGAAGTACAATGGGGGCTGCACAATAATAGGCCAGGCACTCAATTTCTTTTAGAAAACGTCCTCCGGGGACGCTCTGGGGGTTCAGTGCATCAGCTTTTCACGGAAAGAAAAGGCATGGGTGGAAGAGCAGCAATCCCAGGGATAAAAGAGGTCATAGCCACGTACTCTCACGAGGAAGAAGGTCAACCAGAGGCCGTTGTTCAATTGGTCTTGCCTGATCCAAAGCTACGGTCTAGTCTCATTCAACACTTCAAAGACCTGACAGGTTCAGGGGGAACATGGTTCTAAGCACTTGGAGCGGGTGAGGGGAATATCCTGCGCTTCGCTTGGATGCACTCATCGCTCGTTCGGAACTTAAAGTCTGCCCGGGCAGACTTTAAGGAGAATTGATGCTACATTTGAAAAACCTAAAACCCACGCCATGACTCACCGCTTTCCGCTCATTGCCTTGCTGTTTGTCCTACTGTTCACGGCTGCTTGTTCAGATGTTCAGGAAGCATCCGACTCCTACATGGAATATCCTTTCGATTCAGGGGAGGACATGGACATGGGATTCACCCACCGCGCTTTTGAACGTTTGGAGGAGGAAGGAGCGCTTTTGAGCGGAGGAAGTTCCGTGATTGAAGAGCAAATGATGCGTTATCAAGAGGTGAATGAATTCAAAAATGGAATGAGGGTGCAGGAACGTCGCACCTGGAATGACGACACCTACGAACTCATGATGAAGGGCACCACAAACATGGAAGAAGACACTTATGAAATGATGAAAAATGGAGAGCTGCTTTTTGAGGAGTTGATGGCTTTTGGTGCGGACGGCCCAGTTCATGATTGGCGTATGGTGGACGACAAACCTGCTTTCACATTTTCTAGAACTGCCAACCTCAATGAAATCTGGTACGACGGATCTTTGATTTCAGAAAAATTCTCTGTCGAAAATCCGCGGTATCTTTTCTCTTACAATGGAGCACTTGGTTTTGTGGCCACCCACGACGGAATGGACAGTATTTTTTATGATGGACATTTTATCACTCCAGGCTTCACAAGCATTTGGACTCAAAACTGTTGCTCCTACACAGAAATTTTACCAACGGTTTATGAGAATGGAACGCTTCTTTTCTATGCAAAGCGTGAGGGTGTCAATTATCTTGTGGAGACGCGCTTCAAAGAGTTCAAATAAACCTTCAAAGCCTTTAGAAGTATGGGTGCGATAAGTCAATATTGGTGCTATCGCACCTATAAATCAACACCATACGTTGAATCTCCACTTGGACTATTGACAGTCAAAAGCATATATTGTTAAATGCTCCTTGTAGGCCGCCCTGACTTGTTGTGACAATATGAGAATTACCAAAGAATTAGCCATTCCCGAGTTGGATGAAGAGGTGCAAGAGTCATTGATCGATCTTCTTTCGAGTCGGGAGAAAAGTGACCAAGGAATTTGCATCAAGTTGAGGACGGGTCAATTTGCTCGAGGCGCTGAACATGAGTTCCACGCGCCAACGGTTCTCAGCGCTGCTTTTGGCAGGAAATTGCATGGGGATAGGGGGCTTCACGCATATCCGCTTTTCAGCGACAGAGGAATAATTGAAACGGTTGAAATGCTTGGGCTTGTGTCACCAAAGTCACTCACGCGAGGAGTTTTCTGCTTGGATTTGAAAAATAGAATCGTCGGCTACAATCCTGATTTGAGCGGCCGTGCGCGCGACCAGTATCGAACAACTTATGATCCAAGGGCTGTTTTTAGTTTCAATTTGACTGCAATGGATGTTTTGGAAGAGTGCATCCGTGTTGGATTTGATTTGAGGAGATTTGAATCTGATAAGTTTACTGAGGAACTCAGTAAAGATGGAATTGTAATGGCTCAGGCTTCCGCCGTGGAGCTGCGTTAGATTTGATTATTTTCACCAATTCAGTATCATCCTGAACTTGATCATAATCTATTTATGGAAAAAGTAATTGTAGTTGGGGGTGGAGTGGCTGGTTCAGAGGTTGGGACTTATTTGGGACAAAACACCGAAAAGCCTCTTCAAATAGTAACTATTGAAAATGAACCAAACAGGGAATTTGGGGGTTGGGCTTTCCAAAGTTTTCCTCCTGGTGTTTCAACAAATCTTGCGCTTCGGAAAATGTACCTCGGTCGTGACCCAGAGGATATTTTCAGATGGTCAGAGGAGCTAACCAAAAACGGAGGATTGCCCGAGGATTTTACATTTGATCCCAATAAGCCAGTGCCACGTGTGCTCATCCAGCAGTATGTGAAGTGGCGTCGAGAACAAGTCGAAAATGCTTTAGCTCATTATACCGCCGTGACTGGTGAGGCCGTGAAAGTTACACCAACCAACGAGGGAGTCTCAGTCACGTTGAAATCGGGAGAAACAATCGATGGAGACCATCTCGTCATGGCATCAGGGTCAATTTCTGTAAAAGTTTTACCATTTTTAGAGCATCTTCAATGCCATGAGCGAGTGATTATTGATCCACTCACTTTAGAAGGACATGAAAAACGTGAAAAGATCGGCACAAATGCAAGAGTTCTCATCGTTGGAATGGGGTTGACTGGCGAAGAGCAGGCGCAACAGCTTCTAAATAAGGGACTCACCAACTTAACGCTTCTATCCAGAAATAAGTTTAGACATTTCGTATACGGCGAAGAGCAGGCCAATAAGCCTTTGGTTCTTGAAGGTCCGCCTGATTTTTTTAGAGCAGAGACAGATGAGGAGTTCACGGCCCAACACCGTGCGTTTTTTGATGGATACGTCGCACAGGGTCATTCCCCAGAAGATATCATCGCAGCCATTCGTCCATTCTGGGAGCAGATTCGAAGAAAGTTCATGGGGGGGTGTGAAAGAGCTGCTCGTAGGCTCGATCTTCTACAAAGACCGATGGCCATCTACTCCATTGGCACAAGTTTCGAAATATCTGAACAACTGAATGCTGCAGAACAGTCTGGTCAACTTCGATTGGCAAAAGGCCACATCGCCTCGATTGAGGACAGGGGTGAGTTTTTTGTAGTCACTCTTCAAGACGGCAGCCAAATGGAATGTGACCATGTCATCAATGCTGTTGGGCGAAATATCATACGTCATCCGATTTGGGAAACCCTTTTAGAAGAAGGCATTGCTTTGAAGCACGCTGGGATCGGTGTACAGGTTAATGAACGAGGACAGATGCTCAATGCACAAAGAGCTCCTTGGTCGAACATTTGGGTGGTGGGCATGGCTCGTGCGGGTGATCATTCATTGCGCCATGGTTACCTTGGCAACACCGCATTCAACGTGCCTCAAGTTCGTGCACATGTATACGACACAATGGACGCTTTGCTTGAATCTATTAATACTGGGTTTGCAAGGTAAAAATACGCCTTAGAGCGGGTGAGGGGAATATCCTACGCTTCGTTCACTTCGCTCGAGCTTCGAACCCTTCGGGTTCTCTTCCCTCCTTCAACTACGATTAAAAACCGTTGACCACTTAGGGCCACCGTTTTTTAATGGAGCGGGTGAGGGGAATCGAACCCCTGTCAATAGCTTGGAAGGCTATGGTAATAGCCATTATACGACACCCGCATAAGACCAAGGGAGATTTTAGCAAAACACACGCAGCTTGCAAGAGCTTTTGATGCTATGATGTGGACTCACCCCGTTCATCATGTTCCAAAGAATCAAAAAACACTGGCGGAAAATCGTCCTGACACTGCTGGGTTTAGCTCTCTTTTTCTTGATCAGTCCTGCTCTGGTGCGGCATTCAGAAGCGAACCGGATTTTTACGGTGGATGAGGTGGAAGCTCAGCCCGTGGCGCTCGTCTTTGGAGCGGGAATTAGCAAAAATGGTGGCCCGAGTGACGCTCTTTACGACCGACTCACCGTGGCGGCTCAACTCTACAAAGCGGGCAAAGTTTCGGAGATTTTGGTCTCAGGAGACAATTCCACAGAAGAGTACAACGAACCCGACGTGATGAGCCAAACTCTGCAAAAAGCCTTCAAAATTCCCAGCGAAGCGATCACAGCAGACTACGCGGGTCGGCGAACCTACGACAGCTGCATCCGTGCCAAGGAAGTCTTCGGCGTGGAGAATGCTATTTTGGTCACCCAGGAATTTCACCTTCCGAGAGCCTTATACACCTGCAAAGCCTTAGGCGTGGACAGCGTGGGAGTTTCCGCCAGCCTCCAGCCTTACGTTTTAGAAGCCTACTACACCAAAAGAGAAACCCTAGCCCTCTACAAAATGCTGATGGACTTGTACCTGTGGAGTCCGGATTACATTGAGTGAAAGGTCACTTGCCTCGGCCTTTATAGCTGTTCGCCTCAGATTTATGACGATACATTTTACCGTAGCGCCGATCCTCCTTGGTGACATGACGGTGGCCATTCTCAAAGGCATTTCTATCTCGAGACCCAGGATTCCAATCCCCACTTGCCAACGGGTCGCGGTCTTCGATGAGTCCTTGGCGAATAGCTTCCGCTATTTTCATGCGTGGTGAGCGTACATCTGCAGAATCATTTGGACACAAGTTTGCCTTTTTAACTTCATCTGCTTTATGTTCTAGTTCGGGGTTTGTCATGAGGAGGTGTTCTTTATACTTGTTTGGAAGGTGGGGCTTGTTTAAGTTTAAGGTCCCGTTTGAATTTCTTATCTTCTCTCGTAGCTCCTAAATCACAATTTCTGTATGACCTCAACGTTCTAGCTCCAGGATTCCATCCCTGTAAAAGGGCATCATCCTCGTCATCACCATCCTCCGCATCCGTATCTTCATCACCTTCATCCTCTGAATCGTCACCATCCACTTCTTCCTCATATTCATCCAATGGGACAACCCGATCGTTTTGGTAGTAAACATTACCAAGCCGCACTCGAATTCCTCCAGTTTGTGATCCAATTTCTTCCATGCCAAAATTTTCACCTTCCTGCATTCCACCCTCGCCTGACTCATCAGGTGTCTCTTCCAATTCTAAATTTGCCATATGAAATAATTATGCGTTAATCGCGCTAAATTTAGAGTGCAAACAAGTTTTTGTCAAGCGCATTCTCCCTCCTCACTCAAAATCCTCCGCTACACTCGGTTCATGCTCCACATCAGCATTTACACGGACGGAAGTTGTTTGGGAAATCCGGGGCCGGGAGGCTGGGCGGCCTTGATTCGGCTGGCTCAGGGCGCGCAAAAAAAGGAGAAACGGATTCAAGGAGGAGCAGAGCACACCACCAACAATCGCATGGAATTGCAGGCCGTCATTGAGGCGCTAAAGTTTTTGCAGGAAAAAAAGATCGACATCAACATTCCAGTGGCCGTCTACAGCGATTCTTCTTGGGTGATCAACACGCTCACTCAAGGCTGGAAACGCAAAGCCAACCTGGACTTGTGGGCGGAATTGGAACCTCTGATTGCTCACCGAAGCATTGAATGGCACTGGGTGAAAGGGCACGCCGGCCACACAGAAAACGAAGACTGCGACCAACGTGCACAAAAAGAGGCTCACAAAGCTTTACGCCAAGGCGTCTAGCTTTTCAATGAGGGTGTCTTTGGACATGCTGCCCACGACTCGTTCCACAATTTGGCCGTCTTTCATGAAAACCAGCGTAGGAATGCTCATCACTTCAAATTTCTGAGCGGTTTCTGGACTGTCGTCCACGTTGATCTTCACGATTTTGACTTTTCCAGTGTATTCGTCGGCCAGTTCTTCCACAATCGGAAGCAACATTTTGCAAGGGCCGCACCAATCGGCATAAAAATCCAGCATCACGGGCAGTTTGGAATTGGTGACTTCATCGGTAAAAGTTTGGTCGGTAACAACTTGTGCCATGAGAACGTTTATTAGAATGTAATGTAGATGAATTGTAGCAGACGCTCGGCATTGAAGAAAAGCTCTCAAAATGTTATAATAGAAAGAAACCACTTGCTCATGAAACAAATCCTGTCGCGCAGTTTTCCAGTCCTCCTTGCCTTGATTCTCAATGTGCTCGGTTTTCAAGGGTCTGGTCCAAACGCGGAGCACGCCGAACTCGAGGCCTTGTGGACACTCAATGCTAAGCCAATGGCGTCGGTCATTCAACTGGCCCCACGCTACGAAAGCGAACGGCAATTCATGTCCAAAGTTTACGAATCTGAAACGGATTTTGAGCTATTGGGGCTGAATTGGATGGAGGAATTGCCCACGGCCACTCAGGCTCATCTTCAGGTTCGATTCCGAGCCGTGGAGGGGAGCTGGACGGAATGGCAAGACGTGCACCCAGATCAAGATGGAGCTCAACAGAGCGACGGGCTGTACACCTATTTCGTCACCGAAAAAAGCAACGCTTTCCAGTACAAGGGCCAGCTCAGCACGAGCGACAATGCCGTGACCCCAAAAATCGCTAAAATTTCTTACGATGCGGTCAGCGGTGGCGAGCAAAGTTTTGTCTCCACACTGTCCAAGTTGGTGTTTGACTCAGGAGCTTCTGTGGTATCGCGAAAATCTTGGGGAGCAGACGAATCCTTGCGTTTGGCGAAAAGCTTTGGAGTGACGGACTTACCTGAGTCTGAGGAAGACAGCTCCTCCCAAGAAAACAACGAAGACCCCACGGTCGCGATCGAGAAAAAAGTGAGCACAGACGCCGATGGCAATGACCTGTGGTGGCCGGAAGAATACGCAAAATCCGTCAAGAAAATCATCATTCATCACACGGCAACCACTTCCAATCTGGACGATCCAGAGGCTGCCATTCGAGCCATCTACTACTACCATGCGGTGAGCCGAAAGTGGGGAGACATTGGCTACAATTTTATTGTCGCACCAAACGGAAAAGTCTACGAAGGCCGAGCTGGCGGAGCTAAAGTAGTGGGAGCTCACGCCGCAGGTTACAACACGGGGTCCGTGGGCGTGGCGCTTTTGGGGAATTATCAGGACTCGGCCCTGCCAGCCGACATGATGAAAGGTCTGACGGGAATCGTTTATGAAAAAGCCAAAGATTACGGAATAGATGTTAAGGGCTCCAGTGAATTTAGAGGAGAAAGCATGAAGAATTTGATGGGTCACAGAGACGTGGGCTCCACCACCTGTCCAGGAGGAAACACCTACGATTATTTGCCAGACTTGAGGAAAGTGGTGGGCGCCGCATTGGACAGCAGCCACCAGCGCAGCATCAGCAAAGATTACAAATTCGATGACAATTTGGAGCGCAGCTTGGTCACTCTCAAGCCAGGAGCCAGCAGCACGGTCACGCTTTCTTTGAAAAATTCTGGAACCGAGACCTGGGACTCCAAAAGCTATTTGTTGGTCAACAACAGCAGCGAACTGCTCAATCAGGTTGAATTCGGGAGCGCAAGCAAGCTTGCCACGCTCACAGAAAGTTCAGTTGCTCCAGGAAGAACGGGAACTTTTAGTTTCACACTAACGGGTGGATACGAAGACGCTCTGACAAATTTAGAAGTCATTCCAATCTTCAATGGAAGCAAAAAATCCACGCAAATCATGGACATCGGAGTTTTTGTAGAAAGACCAGAAATGGACTTCAGCGTGCTCAGCAGCAACCTGGCCAAGAGTCTAAAAACAAATGAAGAAGTGAGCGTCACCTTAAAACTCACCAATGACGGCAACGCCATTTGGACAAATACGGGGCAAGGTCAGACCACTCTTGTCACCACGGCCAGCTCAAGTTTGGTGAGCTCATCCACCTTAGCCACGCTCACCGAATCCAGTGTGAAACCTGGGGGAACGGGAAGTTTTACTTTTAAGCTGACAGCTCCTTCTAAAGCGGGAAGTCACACGCTCTACGTGGCTCCCACCATGGCCAAAGTGAATCCATTGAGCAAGGGCAGCACCCAGCTAAAAGTGAAGGTGGCCGACACCAGCACTAGCAGTTCCAGCACCGACGACGCCAGCGTGACCCAAAGCAGCGGAGACCTCTCCCTTCAACCTGGAGAAAGTCAATTGGCCTGGGTGCAAGTCAAAAACATCAGTTCAAAAACCTGGTCCACCAGCGGAGACAAAGCCTTCAGTGTGGTGGTCACGTCCAGTGGCGGAGTGGAAGTCAGCACTCCAAAAGTCCGAGTCAAATCACTCTCGCCCAAAACCTCCACCAAGGTCTATTTCACCGTCACCGCTCCAACAGAAGAAGGCGACTACAAATTGTCCATTCGGCCTCGCCTCGGCAGCACCAATCTCACCAGCTCCGCAAGCACCATGAAAGTGGCGGTCAGCAAGATCGATTGGGCGGCGGCCACTCAAGAAAATCCAATCCGCATCAAACTCACCCCGGACGAGGGCGTGGGCACTCCCATTCTCACTTCCGCAAACGCTTTTGCGCTCTACGACGACCTCACGAAACTCCGCACTTTTGAAGCCACCAGTCGAGTTCGAGTGACGCCCGCCAACGGACAATTCACCGTGAGCTCCGGTTCTCTCTCATGGACGGCCAAAGGCCCCCTCCGATTCATTTCCAACGGAGACGACGGCGTGATGGAAGTGGCCAGCATGAATCAACGCCCAGCTTGGAATGAAGAGCTCAACGACAACCAGTTCCGTGGAATCGTGGAACTACGCACGGACGGGGACGAAGCCATCCTCATCAACGAACTGCCTTTGGAAGATTACTTGAAAGGAATCGGGGAAGTTTCCAACAACACCCATGAGGAAAAAATCAAAACCATGATGGTCTTGGCGCGCAGTTACGCCTATTACTACATGACTCAAGACGAAAAATTCCCAGGCAAAGCCTACAATCTGGACGACGACCCAGACACCTCTCAAAAATACCTCGGCTACGGATTTGAAAAGCGCAGCGACAAAGTCTCCGAAGCCGTCAAAGCCACTGCCAATGAAGTGGTCACCCACAAAGGGAAAGTCGTAAAAACGCCTTACTTCAGCCAATCAGATGGAGTCAAAACCAAGAGCGCCAAAGCAGTTTGGGGCTGGACCGACACGCCGTGGTTGGTCTCTGTGGCGGACACCTATTGCAAGGCGACCTCCTTTTTAGGACACGGAGTGGGCTTGTCTGGATGCGGTGCCGACGCGATGGCCAAGGAAGGCTGGAAATACGAGGACATCATCCAGTACTATTACACGGACGTTGACGTGTCCAATTTGTCCACTTTATGATTCTAGCCCTCAACACCGCTCAAACTCCGCGTGAACTGGCGCTTTTAGAAGTGGGAAAGGACGGATTGACTCTTCTGACCGAACACGCCTGGCCAGACCAACGCGACGACGTAGAACAATTGGCGCCCACGCTTGCCGCCGCTCTAGAAAAAATCGGACGATCCAAATCGGAGCTCAAAAAAATCTTGGTGATTGGGGGGCCTGGTTCTTTCACAGGTTTGCGAGTCGGCGTGACTTTTGCCAATGTTTTGGCCACGGTGCTGGGCTGTGAATTGTTCACTTTGGACACCCTGGAACTTTTGAGGCAAAAAGCCGCCACCGTGAATCCTTTGATCGTGCTGCACCAAGCCGGCGGTTTGGACGTGGCTTTGCAAGTGCATGAAGACGGAAAATCTTCGCCCATTCAGCTTGGGCCCTCGTCCACTCTTCTCGCTCCACTCCCTCACAATCACTACGAAGTCATTGCCAGTCTGACAGAAACTCAATCCACCGAACTTCACTCCATCGCCCTTGAAAAAAACTGGAAAATCCTTCCCTCTGAACAATGGACGAGTCTTGGCCAAGCGCTTTTGACTCACGGCCTGGAGGCTTGGCAAAAAGTTGATCAAGTGGAAGCTGTCTACATGAAAAAACCAGTCATCACGCCGTCCACTCGTCAGCTTTTTTAAGAATTTTCACCCCAATTTTTGTGCTCTACATCGTCGCCACTCCCATTGGAAACCTGGAAGACATCACGC
>CAYGAB010000010.1:0-3939 GCA_964347725.1 uncultured Candidatus Peribacteria bacterium
CTCTCCCCTTGAGGGAGAGGAAGAAAAATCACCGGGTTAGCGTAGCGCAGCGAAGCTAACCCGCTGATTTTTCAGGTGAGGGGTGAGTGGGCGTCGAACGCACCCCTCACCAGCAAAATCCAAGCACTTGGCTCCGCTGCGCTCCGCCACTTGTTGCCAGGGCACCAAGTTCGCGTGGTGTTCGAGTTCAGAAAGCACAATTTCGTCACCGGGCTTGAGGTGCTGCAAGGCCCATCCAAAGGCCACCATGTTGAGACTTTCCGTGGTCCCACGGGTGAAGACAATTTCACGAGGAGAGGCAGCTCCCAGAAACTTGGCCACCGTGGCGCGAGCAGATTCGTAGCTTTCTGTTGCAGTTTCCGCCATGGGATAAAGTCCACGGTGAACATTGGCGTTGAAGTCCAAATGGTAGTCGTCCATCGCTTGCAAACTGCGGTTCACACGCTGAGACGTGGACGCGCTGTCCAAGTAAATCAAATCGGGATGTCGTTCAAAAATGGGGAAGGCGGATTTCCAAGGATTCACGATTTCAAATGGGTGAGGAATTGTTCAAAGAGTCGGCTCGCCAGAGCTTCATCTTCTAAGCTTTGCAGAGCTTGCCAAAAAAAGCCTTCCAAAATCAAATCCATGGCACTTTCTTCTGACAGTCCACGGCTCTCCAAATAATGAAGTTGAGAGGCATTCACACGTTCAAGAGTCGCGCTATGAGAGGCTTCCACGTCGTTGTGGCGAATTTCTAGGGCGGGAGTGGCGTCGATTCTAGCGCCCGCATTCAAAAGCAAATTGTGTTCTTCCAAGCGAGCTTTGGCACCAGAACTGCCTTGCTCCATTCGGAGATTCCCATAAAAACTGGCCTTAGATTTTCCTTTCACGGCGCCCTTGGAAATCATGATGGACTCGCTGTTTTCACCCAAGTGCAGGTGATTCACTCGCAGGTCGAATTCTTGATTGGCGTGTCCTAAAAATAAAGTTTGGCTCAAGGCTCGACTCGCATTCCCTCGCAGTTCAATTTCCGTTTCGTCAAAGATTTTGCCGCCGCCCAAAACGTTTTGAAAGAGCTTCAATTCAGCTGAATCGTCGAGCACAAATCGTTTGTGGTCGTAGGACGTGATGTCTTCATTGTGGTGCTGGTGATGCTTCCACGTCAGTTTGGAATTTCGGCTCATTTCCACATGAATTCGTCGGAAGGGAATTCCCTCACTGCTGCTAAAACAAGCCTCGTCATTCACCTCAAGTTGGGCGCCTTCTTCCAGATGGATCACCAGCAAAGGCCAAAAATTGGGAGGGAAGTAAGGAAGCTGAATTCGTTCGAGTTTTCCAGCGGGAATGCTCAGGAAAAAAGCCTTGTGGTAGAGCCGACGGTGGAGGCAGTAAAACAGCGAATTCTCACTGGAATGTTCTCCCAATCGTTCTTCCAAAAGTTCCCAGCCCTCCGGCGTTTTCGGCACCAGCGGAGTCTCCACATACTGCAAAAGATTCAGCCAAGGCAGGTCCGTTTTGGCGACGGGAATCTTCCATTCTTTGACCTGGTCTTTTAGAGAAAATTTCATGCAAATAAATTAGCGAGTTTCCATTTCCATCTCGATGAGTCGATTCATTTCCACGGCGTATTCTAGTGGCAATTCTTTGACGATCGGTTCAATGAATCCATTGACGATCATGGCGAAGGCTTCGTCTTCATTCATGCCACGACTTTTCAAGTAGTGCAGTAAATCTTCACTCACTTTTCCGGTGCTCGCTTCGTGTCCAACGGAGACTTCATCTTCCAAAATTCGCATGGTGGGGAAGGTGTCATTTTTAGAATCCGCGTCCAGCAAAAGTCCGTCGCAACGCACTTGAGATTTTGCGCCATGAGCGCCTTTGGCAATGTGCACCAAACCTCGATAAACATTGCTGCCCCCGTTTTTTGAAATGCTTTTGCTCAAGATTGTGGAGCTGGTGTTGGGGGCCATGTGGTAGACCTTTGCGCCCGTGTCTTGGTGCTGATTTTTGTTGGCAAAGGCCACGCCCAAGTGGTCGGCGTGAGAGCCTTCTCCTCGCAAAATGGAACACGGATAGAGCATGGTTTTTCCACTGCCCAAGTTTCCGCCCACCCATTCCAAAGTTCCGTTCGCGTCCACAATTCCACGCTTGGTGTTGAGATTGTAGGTGTCTTGCGACCAATTCTCCACGCTGGAATATCGAAATTTTCCATTCGCTTTCACAAAGACTTCCACGCAACCGGCGTGCAAAGAAGTGGATCCATATTTTGGCGCCGAACAGCCTTCAATGTAATGCGCTTCCGCGTCTTCGTCCACAATGATGAGCGTGTGCTCAAACTGACCCATGGACTGAGCATTCATGCGAAAATACGCCTGGAGCGGCGCCGTCACTTTCACGCCTTTTGGGATGTACAAAAAAGTTCCGCCCGACCAAACCGCCCCGTGGAGCGCCGCAAATTTATGGTCGTGAGACGGCACGCATTTCATGAAATATTCCTTCACCAATTCGGGATGTTTTTTCAGCGCCATGTCCATGTCTTCAAAAATCACGCCCACGTTTTCCCACTCTTCTTTCAGTTTGTGGTAGGCGTTGAGTGAATCGTACTGAGCCCCCGTTCCCGCCAAAACCTTGCGTTCCGCTTCCGGAATTCCCAGGCGTTCAAAAGTTCGTTTGATGTCCTCCGGCACCTCTTCCCAAGTGGTGGCGTGGCCCTTCATTTCATTGGGAGCGGCGTAGTAAATGATCTCGTCCAATTTCAATGCGGAAAGATCCACTCCCCAAGTCGGCAAAGACATTTCCCAGAACAATTTGAGCGATTTCAAACGCAAATCGAGCATCCACTCGGGTTCTTCTTTGTCTTTGGAAATGCGGCGAATCAAAGCTTCTGAAAGCCCTTTTTGAGCCGCCACGGCGTAGTCTTGTTGGTTGTGATCGTCAAAGACCGATCGGTTCAAGTCCTGAATGTAGTCGAGAGCACCCATTAGTTCAAAATGGTGAGAGGGGAGTTGTTTTTGAGCCCAAGTTCTTCACGCACAAAATCAAAACCTTCGCGCTCCAGCCGGTGCGCCAGTTCTTCTTCTCCGGACAAAACCACGCGACCCTCAATCATCACATGCACATGATCCGCCTGAACGTACTTGAGCACGCGCGGGTTGTGCGTGATGAGCAGAAAACTTCGTTCGGAAGTTCTCAGTTCCGCCAGAGCTTGTCCAATGGTTTTGAGCGCGTCCACGTCCAGCCCGGAATCAATTTCATCTAAAATGGCGAGCCGAGGTTCCAGCAATGCCAACTGCAAGATTTCCGTTTTCTTTTTTTCTCCGCCAGAAAATCCTTCATTGGTGTTGCGCTTGAGAAAACTGGCCGGCAGTCCCACCAATTTCAGCAACGCAGCAATTTGTTTTTTGAAGTGGTAGAGCGGCACGGGTTCAAATTCTTGGTCCAGATCCGCATGGCGAGCTTTTTGAACGGAGTTGTAGATCGCTCGCAAAAAGGAAATGAGACTCACCCCTGGAATTTCTTGAGGATATTGAAAGGCCAAAAACAAACCGCGAATGGCACGTTCATTCGGCGCCAATTCCAAGAGATCTTCTCCTAAAAATTCCACGCTGCCCTCGCTCACTTTGTACTTTGGGTGGCCCATTAGGGTGGCCGCCAACGTGCTTTTCCCAGATCCATTCGGCCCCATCAACACATGAAATTCCCCGGCCCGAATCTCCAAATCCAAACCGTGCAAAATGGACTTTTCCTCCACCGCCCCATGCAGATTCTTGATCTTGAGCATAATTAGGTTGAAATATTCTAATTACAGATTAAGCGATGCCAGCCCTAAAATCAATTCCAAATCCATTTCAAATGCTTTTGCCAAGCCCTTGGCATTCCTCTAAACTGGCCTCTGCAAATCCAACCCACTAGCGGGCCTGTAGCTCAGTGGTTAGAGCAGCGGACTCATAATCTGTT
>CAYGAB010000010.1:3949-5106 GCA_964347725.1 uncultured Candidatus Peribacteria bacterium
ATCCCAGCCAGGCCCACCACCCTCGTCTCTCCAATTCGGAGGGATTTTTGTTTTGTGAAAAGTCGGCTTAGATGCAAGGTAAATATCCTTCTAGTTGGAGATTCGAACCATGAAGTTGCAAAATAATAATTGGCACTCTACAATTCAGATTGCTAAATAATAATTTTTTATGGTGAAAATTGGGAGAAATGACAAATGTCCTTGCGGAAGTGGTAAAAAATATAAAAAATGCCATCTTGGCAAAGAAAATGAATTTATGAGGGATAGAGAAAATCAGATATTGCAGCAGATGCAAGCTAAAGAATTTCAAAGGAAAGAACAGCAGGGATTAGGACGTGAAATTATTTCAGCAGATTTTCAGGGGCATAAATTTGTCGCTGTTGGTTCACATCTTCTACGTGCAAAGAACTGGAAAACATTTTATGATTTTCTTTCAGATTACATTAAAAATGCGCTGGGTGTTGATTGGGGTAATGCAGAATTAAAGAAGGATTTTAAGGAAAGACATTCAGTTCTTCAATGGTATCAACATTGGTGTGAATTGCAGCAAAAAAATAAGTCGCAACCTGGTGAGATAATATCTGTTCAGCATATTGGCGCGAGTATTGCGTATTTTGGACTTGCATATAATTTGTATCTTTTACAGCACAATAAAGGCATTCAGGAAGAGCTGATAAGGAGGGTAAAATTGAATGATAAGGGCAACTTTTATGGCGCTCTTTATGAAACCTATGTGGCTGCTCATTTTATTAAAGCAGGTTTTGAATTGGAGTTTGAAAATGAATTGGATGGTTCCACCACTCATTGTGAATTTACAGCTACCCATAAAGAAACAGGTAGAAAGTTTTCTGTTGAGGCAAAGGTGATAGCCCCGAAGAAGAAGGGAAAACCAAGTATTGTTGCTAAGTTGAATGATGCTTTTAAAAAGCAGGCAACCCACGAAAGAATCGTGTTTGTAGATATTGGAAAACCTGCTGGCACCCATGAGGATGCAAAGAAATTGTTACTTCAATCTACGGAAAATTTAAGGGAGCTAGAAAATGCTCCCCGTCTCAACGGGCAAAATCACCCACCCGCTTATGTGATCATTACAAACAATTCTTTTTGGTATGATTTAAAGGGGCAAAATTTTAAGTTTGCTGCTCTCGGTGAAGGAT
>CAYGAB010000010.1:5116-14963 GCA_964347725.1 uncultured Candidatus Peribacteria bacterium
GTGAAGGATTTAAAATCCCAAGTTTCAAGCATGATTATAAGGACACAATTCAAAATGCACTCGTAGAAAGGGAAAAACATAAGGAAGTATTTGGCTTGTTGGATTCAATGCATAAGCATCAGCAAATACCAGCAACATTTAATGGTGAAAATCCAGAACTTGCTTTCAACTTGGTTGATGATGGAAATCCACCTCTTATTTTAGGGAACCGATATTTGATACCTTCAGCTAAAGGTGATGTGGGGGCTACTCTTAGGCATGTAATTGTGGATGAAGGGAGGGGGTTGGCCATTGGTGTACATGATGTCGATGGTGGCGGATCAAGTATGGTGAGCTATCCTTTGTCGGATGTGGAATTGGCTGCATATAGAAAACATCCTCGTACTTTTTTTGGCCAGTTACAGTCAAAGAAAAAAATAGATGACCCACTGGAATTTTACGATTGGCTATATAATTGTTATAGAAGCACTCCAAAAGAAAAATTATTGGAGTTTATGAGCAATTATCCTGAAAAAGCAGGATTAGAAAAACTCTCGCAGGGGGAGTTGCTAAAGCTTTATTGTGAAGGTGCGACTGAGGCTGCAAGTATTCTAGGAGAAAACCATGAATCATAATTGTCGCCCATTGAATAGACTCGGACCACTCGTTGCACAAAAAGCATTGAATCTTTCTGATCATCAAAATAAAATACATACAAGGATCGGCTTAGTCGATCGACAATCACCTCCGAAAGGGGGTGATTTGTTTTCTACTGTAGTTTCTTAAAATTACACCGAAAACTTTGGCAAAAAAAATTGCGGCAAAGGTGAGTTTGCTGGTAGAAACCGCTCATTCTAGGTATCATCAATGCATGAAAATAGCCATGACACCTGCGGCCAGAAAAGAGATGATCCATAGAGTGGTCAGGGCTTCTTCCAGGCTCGAAGGGCTCGATTTTGATCGTGCTTGTAAGAACACAAAAGTGATCAATTTGCTGAAAAAACATGGCCGTGCTTTCTCGTTATAGTGCTGGGGAGGTGGGTTGGATGCCTCCAAAGCCCATACAGATGATTGCCTTATCTCCAAAATAATGGTACAATACCACTTTATATGGTTATTCAGTTTTTATGAATCTTGATCAAAACGACTCCTCAGCCAATGATGAAAACCTGCCATTAGTGCCTGTGGCTCGCACTGATGAAACTCAAATAATGGAGAGTCTGCCCGCAAGCCCAGAAGACTTAAAAGCTCTATACCAGGTAGCCGACCAGGCTTTAGGAGTTTTGGTCTCAACTTCAAGAGACTTTGCTTACTCTTTGCCAGTGCAAACCCCTCTTGGAGTTATCCGCATCCAAAAGGCAAACTCTTACGTGGGAGTTGTCCGCTTTGAAGTCCGTCAGGATGATGGAGATACCCCAATGACTTTTACACTCAGTGCTCAAGGAAAACTCATTTTCGATGTCCCAGAATCTGCGAGACCTAAACCCGTAGCTGTGGACATAGCTAATGGAGTAGCTGGCGTGCTCGCTAGCATTGTTCAAAACGTTGCTGCTGCTCGAAAGTCTGCTGAAATAGATCAAAGTACGGCCTCCCAATTGGTGGCTTGCTTGCAGGCAGAAGTAGACTATTACGAAAACGGGGGGGTAGAGACAGACCTGCAGAAGCTTGAAGCTAAAATGGATGAGGTGAGCGACTGGGTACGTAATCTCCCCGAAGAGAGTCAAAAAGAAGCCGCGCGTGAGAAGCTAGCCCAGCCTTACGTCATTTCTATTCCTGTGATGGGTGACCTCCTGGTGAATTTTTATGAAGGAACCATCGATACAGCTCAGGATGAAAGAGTTCTGAGGCTTGGTGTCACCGGCATGGCGCAGTACTTCCTGTCAGAACAATCCTATGGACTGTCCTTACCTAAAGGCATTTTGCAAGCGATTGTGAATCAAGTGGAAGCTATCCAGCCTGCATTGGAGGCAGCATCATAAAGATATGACAACAACAGATTTAATTCCAGAAAATCCAGTCCAAAGTGCAATTGAAGCCATCCAGCACATGTCTGATTTGATGGAATCTCAGAAGTTGGATCTTTTGCTGATGAAGCTGGCTTGCAAGGGCGCAACGGCCATTCGACTCAGAAAAGACCAAGCAGCAAAAAATACAGAGATCAAAACTCAACTGGAAGCATTGGGCTTTTTTTGCGATTGGCATGCTGAAAACCCACACATAAACCAAAACTATATTGAGCTGAACATCACGAACAATCCCGATGATTTAGCTTTTTTGATGAGCAATGATTTCACCAACAACGCACGATGGGGGAAATTGTCTGGCTACCCTGAAACGGCCATCGCGGCATTCCATTCTGAGGATGAGTCTCAGATGATCCCTTGGGGTGAAGAGCCTAAAGAAGTGCGTGACGCTGAATGCTTTGAACTCTTGCATTTTCGCTTGTCAAAAAACAATTGGAGGGAAGAAATGAAGGTCGCGGAAAAATGGTATCACGCCCTTCAAAAATCTGCCCCAGCTTTCTTGGAGGCATACCTTGCAGAGAAAAAAGCATACAGAGTTTGGTATGAGGCCGAGTTGATACGGCAACAGGCAGCAAGTCAGCTTCAGGCATGAGATGCGCACAGAGGCAAACCTCGTCTCAGAAAGCATGAAAACCTTTCCATTAGGTTAAAATTTTGTTATGATCCACCTAATATCACTAACACAAACACTTTATGGCAGGATTAGGAGATTTCCTCAAAGCCTCTGTAGTTTCATGGCTTTTAGGTGGAGGTGTTTTTGTTGCCATCATCGTTTATCTGCTTTTCTTTTAGATAAATCGAGCTGGTTCTTTGTCTGTTATACTCAACTCATCCCTAACTTTTCACCTAATGAAAAAACTTCACCTCTTCCTTTTGGGCTTGGTTTTCGGAGCCATCCCAACGGCTTTGGCAGCAGGCATCGCTTTCTCTGATATTTCCGAAGACGCTTGGTACTACGATTCCGTCAGCAGTCTCTACGACCGCGGAATTGTACAAGGTTACCCAGACAACACCTACCGTCCGGCCAATGACATCAATCGTGCGGAAATGGCCGTCATTTTGGAGCGAGAAATCAACTTCAACGCAGCTTACGACCTCTCTCTCTCCATGGTGGTTTGGTCAAACAATCAAGGGCCAGCTCAAGAAATCATTGTAAACGGAACGCAAATCATAGGATCTGCTGCCAATGGAGGTGGCTACAGTGACGCCAGGATCAGGGAAGACAACATTCCAGCTTTGGCAGAGATGCTGGAAGGGAAAAGCTTTCAGGACATTTCATTCTGTCAGCAAGCTTTGGAAACGGAGCTCTGGACGATCGACCACGCTTGTGGCTTTCTCGGAGAAATCAGCCTGAGCGACACCGAATTTGGAGAATACTAGTTTGAAATGCTAAACTGCAATCAACTTTTAACCCAAATGCAATGAACGCAAATTTGCAAAAGGCCTTGGCCGAACTTTCTAAAGCTGGAGCTCAGGGCCTTCCAAGTGCAGATGAAGTGGAATCTCCTTCTAAAAAGGACGGATTTTCTTGGGCCGGCAAAAAGTCCAATGGAGAGCCATGGGAGCTCATAAAGAACAACATCGATAGTTACAACTGCATGTGTTAGGTTCCACTTAGTATGAAACACCCCCAAGAAAAACGCGGAGAAATCTTCATTTTGATTTCGGCCTTATCCCAAGCCTTCTTTCCGGTGGGGGCACATTTCGGGGCCACTCAAATGCCATCGATTCAGTTTTTGGCCTACATCACTTTGGCGGGAGCAATGGTTTTTCTGCCCATCAGCATCTTCAAAAAAGAACTAAAAAATCTGTGGGATAAAAAAATTCTTTGGCAGCTTTCTCTCTACACTTTTCTTGTGGCAGTCCTGTCCTACGGAATCGTCCTCTACGCGACCGCTTACAGTTCCGCCATAGAAACCACCCTGCTCCTTCAGTCGGAAGTCATTTTTGCTTTGATCTTTGGGGCCCTCTTTTTGCACGAAAAAATCTCACGCAACAAAGCCCTGGGCGCTGCATTGATTCTTTTTGCCAATGTCCTCTTGCTGATTCAGAATGACCTGCACTTGAATTGGGCCAACCTCGCGCTTTTCCTTGCACCGATCTCTTTTGTCTACGCAAATTCACTGGCAAAAAAACTCCAAAAAGATGGGGTGTCTTGGTCTTTGATTTTGAGTTTCCGTGGGGTGATCGGCGGCTTGAGTCTCTTGTTGATCGCCAGTCAAATGGAAACCCTCCAAGTGCCGAGCTTTGAGATGCTCGGATTCATTCTTGTTTTTGGCATCACAGTTTTTGGACTCGGAAAAATCCTCTGGCAATTGGCCCTGCACCGGCTCGACCTTTCCAAAGCCACAGCCCTCGGATTGAGCCACCCCGTTTTGAGCCTGATGATTGCGTTTTTATGGTTGGGCGAAATTCCCAATTCAACCCAGTGGATCAGCATTGGGGTCGCAGCAATCGGCATTCTTTTCCTCTTGAAAACCAAGTCTCGCCAGTGGGCCGAGCAAGCTGCTCTTGATTAAATTTTCGCAAATCGCTAAGCTCTCTCCAGTTTCCCGCACTCACATTTTGGGCCCTTAGCTCAGTTGGCTAGAGCGCTTGCATGGCATGCAAGAGGTCATCGGTTCAAGTCCGATAGGGTCCACCATTCCCATGCTCAAACATTCCTTTTACAACGATTACTCAGAAGGCGCTCATCCCGCCATTTTGGCTTTGCTCGGGCAAAACAATCAGGTGCAGGAAAAAGGCTACGGTCTGGATTCTTGCACTCTGAAAGCCAGTGAGCTCATTCAAAAAGCCATCGGAAATCCTGAGGCCGATCTTCATTTGGTCAGCAATGGAACTCAGGCAAATCTCATCGCCCTAGCGTCCATGCTCAAACCTTATGAATCGGTGATTTCCGCACAAACGGGTCACATCAACGTGCACGAAACAGGAGCCGTGGAAGCCACGGGTCACAAGATCAATCTAGTGGGATCATCAGATGGCAAATTGACGGTAGAAGGGATCGATCAAATCGTGAAATCCCACAGCCACGAACAAATGGTCAAACCCAAAGTGGTCTACATTTCTCAGCCCACCGAACTGGGCACGATTTATAAAAAAGCCGAGCTTCAAGGCATCTCGGACTACTGTCGGCAAAATGATCTCTACCTTTACTTGGACGGAGCGAGGCTGGGATCAGCCTTGATGAGTCGTGAGTCCGATCTCAATCTCCAGGAAATCACTCAAATGGTGGACATGTTTTACATCGGTGGGACCAAAAACGGCGCCTTGCTCGGAGAAGCCATGGTGATTGTGAATCCCGTGCTCAAAGAAAATTTCAGATTCCATCTCAAGCAAAGGGGCGCTCTCTTGGCCAAGGGGAGGACGCTCGCATTGCAATTTGTCGCCCTCTTCACGGACAATCTCTATTTTGAACTGGCCACACACGCCAATGAACAAGCCGAAAAAATCACCAAAACCATGTGCGACTTGGGCCTAAAATTTCTCACCGAATCTTCCACCAACCAGATCTTTCCCATCCTTCCCAATGCTTGGATCGAGGAACTCCAGAAATCCTACGGCTTTTACTTCTGGAGCAAAGTCGACTCAGATCATTCCGCCATCCGTCTCGTCACTTCCTGGGCCACCCAAGACCAACACGTCGAGATGTTTTTGGAAGAATTGAAAAAAATCATCGGCCAGCGCATTTGATTTCAATCACACTTCATTCTTTGCAATTTACATGCTTGTTGATCCAGTAATTCTGCATTCGTAAGATTTTGCTGTGCTTTTGGTGGATTGATTGATGGTTTCTTCTGAATGATCTTACCACTTTTACTGTGCTCCGCAGTCTTGGCAGTTTTGCTGGGAATCTCTGCTTCATTTGCATCAGGTTTTTGTGCAGTGGTTGTAGCAATAGTAGCTGCGCTTGAAGACGTTTCACTGGAGCAAGGATCTAAAGGAATAAGGACTAGGCCTGCAAGTAGCAAGATCACCAATCCTTTTCTATGAGTCCGCAATTGGTCGATCTTTTGGTGCATTGCTTCATTATTTGCAACTATCCTCCTGATCTCAGCATTTCTTTTTGTTGCGTGTTTTTCTTCTAGATCCATGAGCCACCAATTTAGCTCATTGAGCATTAAAGATACCTCTCCAAAGATCAGGTAGGCGACTTGGTCTAAATCTGTTGCCTTAATCCTTTCTGTATCCCAGGGAGTCAGATCAGAGCCATTAATATTATTTGCCGTCTGTTCCAAACGATTATTGAAAGCCATAAAATCAGGAGCATCATCTAAATGTGCTGCTTCCATCCGATCTATCAAGCCTTTAAAATGTAATTGAAAAGAGTTGAAGTAAGCATGCATCATGAGCATGTATTGGGCCACTTTTTCTGGCTGATCTTCTTCACTGAGCGTAATGTCTTGGTACAAATTGCAAAAGAGTGGCTGTTCATATCTGAAATTGAATATTATATCTTCAAAAGATTTATGGAAGTCTCTTAATTGTAAAAAAAGGAGGTGAGTCTTTTTCAGGTCTGGGCTTTCAGGCTCAATTGCTTGTGCCCATTGCTGAGCATTCAAATTAAGTAAAGCTACGTTCGAACGGTCCACCTTTTCTGTGCTACGGTCACGTGTAGGTTTAGCAAGAAGATCGTATCCGATGTGAGCGGGTGGAATGTTATGGCTTTTGTCCATGTTGTGCCGTTTAAATTCTAGAAAGCGAATTTACAGACTTTTTGCGTTTTAGTCAACTCAGCCAGCTGAAACTTAACAAACCTTGCCTAAATCCCTTTTTGCAGGTATAATAATAAACCTGAACCTTTCTCATGGACAATTCTCTGCTCACCAAATTCATCGCTGTGGTCGTTGTGCTGATTGCTTTTGTGGATGGGATTTTGATCGGGCAGCACTTTCAAGAAAAATCCGCTCCTGTGCAGGCAGCGGATGTTTTGATTTTGGAGGAAATTCAGGATCAATTCCCAGATAGGCTGGGGGACTCATCCCTCTAAAACTATTTCTTCTTGGCAGTTGTTTTTTTGGCGGCAGCTGTCTTTTTAGCAGGAGCGGCAGCGGCAGCGGCTTTTGCTTTTGGAGCAGCTTTTGGAGTGGTCTTTTTAGGGACCACCACGGCCTTCACCGTTCCAATTTGAGCAACCATCTTAGCCAAAGAAGATTTTCTTCGAGCAGCGGTGTTGTCCTTAAGAATGTTCTTTTTAGCAGCAGTATCGATGATTTTGTAGGCCGCACTGAGTACAGTTCCAACCTGTTCTGTGTTTCCTTCTTTTACAGTGTCTTTAACGGCACGAATGGCCTTTCGGACAGCGGTTCTAACGTTGTAATTACGATCGCGTTTGACCAATGCTTGTCGAGCGCGTTTTTTAGCGGATTTGATTAGCGGCATATTTAAAGCTTGTGAGTTCAAAAAAAGCCCGTAAAATATAGTGGCACAGGTTAATATTGTCAAAGGAAAATGCAAAAAGAAACCAAAAAGCTGATTTTAGCCTCCCAAAGCCCTCGTCGCAGGGAACTTTTGGCCAGTTTAGGTTTGCCTTTTGAGGTCCAAATCCCAGAAGATTTCCAAGAAATACAAGATCACGACGGCTCCGCTCACGAATTGGTGCGTTTGAACGCCGCAGGCAAGGCCAGGGCAGTGGCGGCCCAAGTCAAAGACAAAGAGGGGCTCGTCATTGGAGTGGACACGGTGGGCGCTTTGGACGATCACATTTTGGAGAAGCCAAAAGATGAAGCCGATGCGTTTCGGATGCTTAAGATGCTCCAAGGCAACACTCACGAAGTTTTGACCGCAATTTGCGTGATTGATTCGGGTTCCGGTCGTGAAGAGAGTCTCATTCAAAGCACTCAAATTGAATTTCACCCCATGAGCGACTCGGAAATTCTGGCTTACATTGCCACGGGGGAGCCTATGGACAAGGCGGCAGCCTATGCGGTTCAAGGCATTGGAGCTCTCTTCGTCAAAGAAATTCGCGGCGATTTTTTTAACGTGGTTGGCTTGCCGCTCAGCTCTTTGCGCTCACTCCTCAAGAAATTTGACATTGATCTGTTGGATTGGGTAAAGTAGATGCATCCACACCACTAACCCTTTTCACATGAGCCGCAAAGCTGGCAAGATTGCCCTTGGCCTTGGTTTATTAACTGGCACTTTGACAGGTCTTTTATTCGCACCTCAAGACGGCAAAAAAACTCGAGCAAAAATCATGCAAGGAGACGCCAAAGGTCTTTTGAGCGATTTGGTGAACATGGGAGAAGAAATGAGCGGCATGGTCAGTGGACTCATGAAGAGGCCTTCTGTCAAAGAGCTCATCAGCAAAGCCAAGGATAAGGCGGCGGACGTGGCCAACATGCAACGCAGCGAGTTGGATGGAATGCTCAAAGATGCCCACAAAAAAGCCGATGATTTCAAGAAAAAAATCGCTCAATACGTGAATGAGCAAAAGAAAATGATCGAAGAAAGCTTGCCGCCAGCTAAAAAGAAAGCAAAAGCTCCAGTGAAAAAAGCAGTGTTAAAAAAGAAAGCAGCCTTAAAGGCCATCCCAAACGAATCCGCCAAGCCAGTCGTCAAAAAAGCACCGGTCAAGAAAACATCGCCTAAAAAAGCAGCTCCAAAAAATCTAAAGAAGAAAAGCTAAGGCTTTAAGCCCTAAGCTTCTCCATGAAATCAATACGCTGCTGAATGAGGGCATCGGTTCCGATGTCCTTTCTGTGGTAAACGGGCCCTTGCACGCTTTTGACAGCATTTTCTGCCAGGGCTTCGGCTTCTTGCAAAGTGTCTCCTATCCCAACAAAAGCCAAGGCTCGTGAACTGGAAAGAGTCAGGCCGTCTTCTTTTTGGTCCACAGAAGCGTAGTACATGAGCACTCCAGCGGGCAAGCTCTCCACATCAACCTGAATTTTTTCGCCTTTTTTAGGGTGGTCAGGGTAGCCTTCTGGAACAAGGTACTTCACCACCGTGGCTTTGTTTTCAAATTCAATGTCCATTCCATCGAGTTTTTGGTCCAAAAGAGATTCGCACAAAGAGATGAAATCTGTTTTCAGAATGGGCAAGACATTCATGACTTCCGGGTCTCCAAATCGAGCGTTGTATTCAATGAGGCGCACTCCATCTTTGACCGCCATGAATCCGCCGTACATGATTCCTTTGAAAGCTTGGCCAGTCTCTTCTAAAAGAGCTGCATTCACAGCCACGCTGATTTCATGGGCTGCATTTGAATCTGCCTTTGTTAAAAAAGGAAGAGAATGGTTGAAGTCGCTGTAGGTTCCCATTCCGCCAGTGTTGGGGCCAGTGTCCCCTTCAAAAGCTCGTTTGTGGTCTTGCACGACAGGCATGTCGATCACCGTTTTTCCATCCACAAAATGCATGAGAGAAAATTCAATGCCCACAAATTTTTCTTCGATCACGACCTGGCCTTGCAGCTCCATGCAGATTCCAGCGTAGGCGATTCCGTCTTCGACTGTGGCTAGGTGTTCTCCAGAAAGTTGAACGCCTTTGCCGCCCATGAGCCCGTCCGCTTTCACCACATATTCGCCGAGTTCTTCCATCCATTCTCGCATGCCATCCGTGCTCGTGAAAGTTTTGAATTTAGGATTTCCCGGAATGCCGTATTTTTTCACAAGTTCTCGTGTGAAGCCTTTGGAACTTTCCAGCCGTGCCAGGGATTTTAGCGGCGCCACGCTTCGGATTCCAAGTTCTAGTAAGGCATCTGCGGCTCCGTCTCCAATGGGATTGTCCGGCCCAACGATCGCAAAATGCGGATTGATTTTTTCCGCAAATTTCTTCAGATGATCAAAATTGCTCAGAGAATCCGTGAGTTCAACTTCAGCGGCCAAGCTCCGTAGTCCAGGGTT
>CAYGAB010000011.1:0-14139 GCA_964347725.1 uncultured Candidatus Peribacteria bacterium
TCACTGTCGTAGGCCAGACCCATGAGCATGAGGAGAGTTCCCAAATTGGCGTAACCGAGCCCGAGAGGACGGAAGTCGTGACTGTTTTTGGCGATGGTTTCGGTTGGGTAGGAAGAAAGATCGACAAGAATTTCTTGAGCGATCAAGAAGATTCGGCAAGCGTGGCGGTAGCCTTTGATGTCAAAAGTTCCGTCTTCGTTCAAGAATTTGGTGAGATTGATGGAAGCCAGGTTGCAGGCGGTGTCGTCGAGGAACATGTATTCGCTGCAAGGGTTTGACCCATTGATTCTTCCTGTTGTTTTGCAGGTGTGCCAGGTGTTCACGGTGCTGTCGAATTGGAGACCTGGGTCGGCGCAAGACCAAGCGGCCTGACAGATTTCGTCGAAGAGTTCGTTCGCGTCCATTTCTTCAAAAGGTTCTCCGTTGGTTCGCAGACGGGTGTGGAACTTGGCTTTGTTTTCCACGGCTTGCATGAATTCGTCGGTCACACGCACGGAATTGTTGGAATTTTGTCCAGACACGGTGCGGTAGGCTTCTCCCCGCCAGTCGCTGTCGTAACCGGCGTCAATCAAGGCTTTGGCCTTTTTTTCAGATTCTACTTTCCAACGGATGAAGTCACGGATTTCAGGATGGTCGATGTCCAGCACCACCATTTTGGCGGCTCGACGAGTGGTTCCACCGGATTTGATGGCGCCGGCTCCTCGGTCCAAAACTTCCAAAAAGGACATGAGTCCGGAAGACACGCCTCCTCCGCCTAGACCTTCGTACTTGGAGCGGATGTTGGAGAAGTTGGATCCGGTTCCTGACCCGTATTTGAAGAGTTTGGCTTCGTTTTTGGCGAGTTCAAAAATCCCCATGAGCGAGTCGTCCACTTTTTGGATGAAACACGCGCTGCATTGAGGTCTTTCGTAGGCGTTCATGATTTCCGCGATTTCTTTTTTCTCAAAGTCCCAGGCGTAGTTTCCTCGGTCGCCGGTCACTCCGTATTCGTGGTGCAGTCCGCAGTTGAACCAAACCGGAGAATTGAAGGCGCCGCGTTGGGTGATGCAGAGGTACTTGAGTTCGTCTTCAAAGGCCGTGGCTTCTTCTTTGCTGGCAAAATAGCCTGTCTTTTCTCCAAAGCTTCGGATGGTGTGGGCGACTCGGTGCACGACTTGTTTGGCGCTGACTTCACTTCCTGTTCCTGGCACTCCTTTTTTGCGGAAGTACTTTTGAGCGATGATGTCCGTGGCCAATTGAGACCAGCTGGCGGGCACTTCAATGTCTTTCATTTCAAACACGATGGTTCCGTCTGGTTCGGTGATTCGAGACACCCGCTTCTCCATTTTGATGTTGGCGAAGGCGTCCATGCCTTTTTGCGTGAATCGGCGTTCAATGGTCAAACCTCCACTTGGAACGGCGGCGGGTTTTGGAGTGTGGATTTTGGCCGCTTTCTCTTCGGAAGAGTCTGTGGCCACGGGGTCGGGCAAAGTCACCGATTGCGCCATGGGAGTGGAGGGTTAAGTGGGATGTAAAGGGAGAGGGAAATCAGCGACCATAAAACCGAGCAAACTCAGCTTGTAAACACAAAGCGAGCTCGCAGATCTTGGGGCTGGAAAGGCAAGTTGCCACTAGCATTAGTGGTTCGTTGCCATGTGTGCTACAAGATATCGAAAAAAAGGGTGGCGGTCAAAGCCATGTTTCATCATTGGAATTGACGATCACACGGGCTGTGCTGTGGATGTTTTTTTGAACCCAAAAGGCCTCAAAGTTGGTCCTCTATTTTGTCCAATTCTTCTTTCTGGACTGTTAGTTTTCCGTATTCGATTCTAGTGACGCGGTACTTGTCCTTGCAGTGAGGACATTCGAAAAGATTGCCGAGGTAAAGTGTGCCTAGTGGAGGTAAGAATTCTTTTTTACAGTCGCAAGAAATAGGGGTTAAAGCTGGTTGCAGCATGTATTCTTGCTGCTTGGTGATTTTTATTTTGAGGCCAGCACCACACATAGAACAATCTATGCAATTTCCTAGTTTGCCAATTATATTTTTGTCTATATACATGTCTTTCTTGCAGACTGGGCATGTTAATTTTATTGGTTCACATATAGTTATATCTAACTCATTTCTGACTATTTCTTCTAGTTTTTCAATTATTTTTTCTAAATTTTTTCTCGCTTCTGCATTTGCGATTTTCTCTTCTAAAAATCGGCTTTTTCTTTCTTTTTGGGTCTCAGCAGGAGTTGTTCTTGTGGCATGTAGGTAGCTGCCTAGCTTGTGGTAGTAGGTTTTCAGCCATTTCATCGAAAATGTTCTATGAGTGCCAATATGACATGTTGGACGTACGGCTATGCCTGGGGTTATTTCTTTGCCAATAGAGACCGAATATTCCTCTAATGATTCGGGATGCAATAATTCCAAAACCTTGAACAATGCTATTGGTTGCCATCGTTTGAAGTAGCTTTCTGGTATCATTTTGTGGCGGAGAGCAATTTTTTCATACGTAATGGTTTCAATACATTCTCTTAAATCTAAGCACGCATATTTGAATGAACGGTCTTCAGTCTTTTCCAAGTTTTTCTTTGCACTGTTTAGCAGTCTGTAAGGACTAGTTGGCACAAGATATATGTTAGCTTTTTCCGCAGCCACATCCGCCGCTGCCGCAGCCTCCTCCACCTCCGCAGCAGCCTTCTTTTTTTGTGCCTGTGAATTGGGGATTGGTGATTTTGAAGCCGCTGCCAAATTGGGTGTCTAGGTAGTCGACGTCGGCGCCTTTGAGGTTGGCTTGAGATTCTTTGTCCAAGAAAATTCGGACGCCGTGGAATTCTTCTTCGCTTTCATCCGAGGCGAGTTCGTCTTTGAAGTCCATGGCGTAGGCGGGTTCTAGGCCGTCGTTGTTGTGGGCTCGGATTTGAAGGGCCCAGCCTTCTTTGCCTTCGGCGGTGGCAAATTCCATGATTTTTTCGGCGGCACGGGCGCTGACGTAGAGGCCTTTGTGAGCCGTGTGACGGGCGTTGGCCAATTCATTGAGCCGAGCCATCATGTCGTTGGCGGTTTCTTCTGAAATGCCGTGGGACATGGCGCCCATTTTGACGGGTTCAAAAGCGTTCACGCTGCAGGAGGTGCAGTGCAAGCCAAAGTCTTCCATGATTTGAGCGGATTCCGGGTAGCGAGACAAAATGTCTCCAATCAACATGTCGTCTGAGATGTGCTGAGTTTTCATTGAGCGGTGCTAGAAAGAATGAAAGGAAGGACGCTGCCGGCAACCAAAGCTAGCAGTCCGAAGGCGGCAATGAATCGCACAATAAAGGAGTGTTTCATGGAGGTGTTTATGGAAGAATGATTTTTGCATCAAGATAAACCAAGCCGAGGGCGATGAGAAGTCCTAAAGTTCCCAAAATGGGAAGCACTTCTGGTTTTAGCCTTTTGACCAAGTTTTTTTTGCCAAGCCCCAAGACATGATAAATTCCTTTGACTCCCAGAAGCAGACCTAGCCATCCGAGGAGATTTTCCCAAGCCCATTCAAAAGAAAGTGGAATCGTGCTGAGGATGAAAACGGCCAAGACTAAATGAATCATCCCTGCTAAAAATTGTTGGCTGGGATTGTCCAGAATTTCTTCCAAGATTTTTTTGGTGTCTTTTGGGTTTAAAACCATTCGGAAACAAAGGGGCATCATTATCAAGGCGAGGAGTGTGAGGGACATGGCGTGTGGAGGTTAATGTGGTGATTGTACTCAAGAACCGTCTTTGTTACAATGCGAGCACTTCACCCTCTTTTCATGAAACGCAGTTTGATCGCTTTGCTTGGGATTTTAATTTTCACTTTTGGTGCGTGGAATGTTTTTGCGGAAGATGAGATTTCGGCGCCTCAGCCTCAGGTGGAAGCTGGCGATCAATATTTTTTGGACGATGAAGATTTGGTGATCGATGAAGTGGTGAACGGCGACTTGTACATTGTTGGGAAAGATGTGGAAATCAATGCGGATGTTTTTGGGGATGTGTACATTGTGGCGGATGGATTGACGCTTCGTGGGACCATTCAAGAAGATCTGTTCATGATTGGAGATACTTTGAACTTGGAGGGTGGCCAGGTTTTGGATTCTGTGAAGACTTTTGTTGGATCTTTGGACACGGATGCGGGCAGTTCGATTTCAGGGGGTCTGGCTTTTGTTTCGGGAGAAGTGCAATTGAACGGAAAAATTGCTGAATCGGTGGATGGCTACGGAACTCTGATTCGTTTGGCTGGGCCGATTGGAGGGCAGGTTCGTGTCAGTTCCGGGGCTTTGGAATTGGAAAAAGGAGCTCGTTTGGAGAAAAATTTGAAATACAAATCGGCTAAGGAAGCTCTCATTGATGAAGAAGCTTTGGTGATTGGTGGAGTGATTCATGTGCCAAAAGAAAAGCAAGGATTGGCGGATCTCTTCACGTGGGATTTGGTCATGATGAAATTGGGTTGGTTGGTTTTGGGTTTGCTCTTGCTGCATTTCTTCCCAAAAATGACTCAAGGCTTGAAAGCTTCTTTGATGGATCATCCCTGGAAGAGCATGTTTGCTGGGTTTTCTTTTGTGATTTTGGTGCCGTTTTTAGCCGTTTTTCTGATGATCTCCATCCTTGGGTTTCCTGCAGGGATGATATTAAGTTTGATTTACTTTGGCATTTGGTTTTTGACTCCCGTGCTCGCCGCTTGGGTCACTGGCTTGACTCTGGAAAGCTTTTTTGGAGCCAGGAAATTTAGGCCAGCGGTTTTGTTCACGATGGGCTATTTGATTTCTCAGGCGATTTTCTTCATTCCGGTGGCGGGGATTTTTATTTCTTTAGCTATCAAAATTTTGGGAATGGGAGTACTCTTGCTTTCTGTGATGAGTTTGCGCAAAGCAAGTCACAAGGACTAGTATTTTTTACAACCCGTTTATGAAGCACATCAAAATCTTCGCGGTTCCCGTTCTTTTTGCCTTTTTGATTTTTGGTGGATGTGGTGAGGTGGAAGAGGAAGTGGCGGTGGTGGAGACGAATGCAGCGACGGAAACGAACACGGATTCCGAAGCGAATACGGAAGCTGAGGCAACAACGGAAACGGAAGAGGAAGAGCTGGTTGGGCCTCAGCCCATTGGGTCCGTTCCACTTGGTGAGTTCCCTTGTGCGGATGCGCCTGAGGGGGAACCTTATATCACGAAGCTTTCCGAAAAATCTGGGGAGCCTGGGGACAAGCTCGAAATCTTCGGCTGTAATTTCACAGGATTTGAAGGGGACATGGTTGCTTGGATTGAGAATCCGGATGGTGAAAAAGGAATTTTGCGTGGGGAAGCCGGTTCCACGGACAAGCACCTCTTTGTCACTTTGGACAGACGGCTTTGCCAAGAAGACACCTCTTACAGTGGCTTGCCTTGTGATTCTTGGTTGAAGTTGGACCCGGCGCACTACCTGATTTACGTGATGCCTTGGGGCAATAAAAGCAATACAATGAAGTACACGATCATGGGGACTTAAGACCTCAGTGCTTCAATGGGATTCAGTTTGGAAGCTTTTAGGGCTGGGGCGTAGCCAAAACCCAGTCCTATTAAGGTTGAGACGGTCACGGCCAAGGCAATGGTGGGGAGGCTGAAGACAAAGGGCCAGTCAAAGCCAGCGAGTTTGGCGGCTAGGCTCACCAAAGCGCTGAATCCCACTCCTGCGACTGCGCCTAAAATTCCGCCGATCACCGTGATCAAAATGGCTTCCAAAAGAAACTGTCCACGGATGGCCGAAGGCTTGGCGCCGAGGGCTTTTTTGAGGCCAATTTCTTGAGTTCTTTCGGTGACGGCGACGTACATGACGTTCATGATTCCGACTCCGCCCACCACCATGGAGATGAAGGCCAGACCAAACAAAAGTGCTGAAATTCCGCCGGTGATTCCGTTCACGATTCCCATGGCTTCGTCCATGGTTCGGACGGCAAAGTCGTCTTTGGAAGGGTCTTGAATGTGGTGGTTGCGGCGCAAGATCGTTTTGATTTGTTCGCTGGTTTTAGCGATCAGGGTTTTGTCTTTCATTTTGAGCGCCACGGACGTGACGTGGCTGATTCCCAATTCCTTTTTTTGCACGGTGCGGATTGGGAGGAAAATGATGCTGTCCATGTCCATGAAGAATTTGGTGCCGACTTCTTGCATGGCGCCCACGACCTTGTAACTTTTCCCGTTGAGATTCACTCGTTGACCCACGGAATCGCCGCTGCCAAAGAGTTTGCTTTTGACCTTTGAACCAATCACCATGACTTGGTCCAGGCTTTTGTCTTCGCTTTCGGTGAAGAAGCGGCCCTCGGCCAAGGGTGCGTCTTCTATTTCTGGATAACTGGCTTCCACGGCGTGGATGAGGGGCGTGAGTTCTTCGCCTTTTGCGGAGAGCGTGCCTTGGGTGAAATGCATGGCGTAGCCGGCGCTGATGTTGGGGAGTTTGCGCAAGTCGTCCACGTCCTTGAGAGTCAGTGTGGTGATTTGAACTCGGCCAATGGCGTTGTTGTCGTCTTGAAAACTGCGTTCGGATCGGCTGCCTTGAACCGGGGCTTGAACTTCCACGTAAATGCTTTCAGGTGTCACGGTGGCGATTTGATCCAAAATCAGAAATCGAATGGCGGCTCCCACGGAAAGCACGATGATCAAAATGGCGGTGCCGATCACCACGCCCAAAGTCGTCAAAACCGATCTGAGTTTGTTGGCCAGAATGGCGTCGATGGACATGGCAAAGAGAGCTTTGATCATTTTATTCGTAACGTAAAGCGTCAATTGGATTGAGTTCGGCGGCTTTTTTGGCGGGATAAACTCCAAAGACCAAACCTATGGTGGCGGAGGTTCCCACGGCCACCAAAACCGCAATTGGGCTGATGACAAAAGCCCATTTGTAATCTAAAAGGCTCATGATGATGGCCACAAAAAAGGAAAAGGCGGTGCCCAGCGCGACTCCTAAAATACCGCCAACCAGCGTGAGCGTGATGGATTCCAAAATGAATTGCTGTTCAATGTGGGAACGCTTGGCGCCCAGCGCTTTTTTGAGTCCGATTTCTTTGGTTCTTTCTTTGACGCTCATCAACATGATGTTGGTGATGCTGATTCCGCCCACGACCAAAGAAACGCCGGCAATCGCGGCTAAGAAAAACTTGAGTGCGCCGATCACTCCATTGAAAACGCTGAGGGCTTGGTTCACGGTGCGCACGCTGAAATCGTCTTGGTCATTGGTGATTTTGTGACGGATCCGCAAGAGTTCTTGGGCTCGAGTTTTGGTGAGTTCCACCACCGATTCGCTGCTGGCCTTGAGCCGAATGCTGCTTAGGTAGGCTTCTCCAGCGAGTTGGTGCTGGGCGACTTTCAAGGGCAGGTAGACCTGTTTGTCTGGACTGACAAAGAGCGCGGAACCCTTGCGTTCCAGCACTCCCACGACTTGGAATTGTTGGCCTTGGACTTTGATGCTTTGGCCGATTGGATTGCTGAGTGGGAAGAGCGTTTCACGCACTTCGTCCCCGAGGACCACCACTTTTTTTCCGGCTCGGGCTTCTTGCTCGCTGAAAAATCGGCCTTGAGACAGCGCGTGGTCTTGCACTTCTGGATAATTGGCGCTGACTCCAGCGTAGTTGGCGTTGGTGTAGCGACGGCCCGCCGTCATGTCCGCCGACCCTTCTTTGTAGGCCAGGACTCCCAGCACGTTGGGGAGTTTCGCGAGCGCGTTGGCGTCTTCTTCGGTGAGGGTTTTGACCACAATTCCCATGGCGATGGCGGGCGGGCCGTCGTCTTCACTGTTGCCGGGCAAGACCGTGATGGTGGAGGTTCCTAGGTTTTTGAGGGAGCTGGTGATGAGGCTTTGAGCTCCAGCGCCCAAGGACATGATGGCAATGACGGAGGCGATTCCGATGATGATTCCCAGCATGGTCAAAAAGCTGCGGACTTTGTTGCCGAGCATGCTTTCCAGCGAGAGCCGAAGAATGAGCCAGGTGTTGGACATCGTGTTGGATTTAAGAAGACGCGCGGTCGGAGAGAATTTTCCCGTCTTTGATGGTCAATATTCGGCGAGCGTGTTTGGCGGTGTCGGGTTCGTGCGTCACCATGATGAGCGTGTGTCCTTCGGCATTGAGACGTTTGAAAATGTCCATGATTTCTTTGGAAGCTTTGCTGTCCAGGTTCCCGGTTGGTTCGTCTGCGAAGATGATTTTTGGGTCGTTGACGAGGGCGCGAGCGATGGCGACACGTTGTTGTTGTCCGCCGGACATTTGGTTGGGGCGGTTGTTCACTTTGTCTTCGAGTCCAACGGCGGCGAGCGCCTTGAGAGCTTTTTGGTTTTGTTCTTCTTTGGAAATGTTGGCGTAGATGAGGGGGAGTTTCACATTGTCCAGAGCGCTCATTCGTGGGAGCAGGTAAAACATTTGGAAAACAAAGCCGATTTCTTTGTTGCGGATTTCGGCGAGGGAGTCTTCGTCAAAGTCGGTCACGGCGTCTCCATTCAAAATGTAGTGGCCGGTGCTGGGGCCATCCAAAAATCCCATGATGTTCATGAGCGTGGATTTGCCGGATCCAGACGGGCCCATGATCGCCACAAATTCGCCTCGTTCAATTTTCAGATCGACTTCGTGCAGGGCGGTGAATTTGAGTCCGACGGAGTCGTAGGTTTTGCTGATTTTTTTGAGCTCAATGAGAGGCATGGTCATTGGTTTTCTTCGTAGAGAATGACCTCATCGCCTTCCTCCAGTCCTTCTAAAATTTCCACGGTTTCTTCACCTTCTAGGCCGAGGGCCACTGGCATGGAAACTTTCACGCCGCCTTTGAGAATGTAGACCACGTTGAGGCCGTCTTCCGTTTGCACGGCTTGTAGTGGCAAGAGCAGCACGTCTTTTCTGGAGTCGGTGAGGATTTCAATGTTGGCGGTCATGCCAGATCGAATTTCAGAATCGCTTGGATTTTGATCGGACTTTTCGATGACGAGAGTGGTTTCGTAATAAATCACGCCTTGGATCACGGTTTCGGCTGGGTTGACGGAGGTCACCACGGCCTTCCAATTCTGAGCAATGGGGAAGGCGTCTAAAGTGAAATTGGCGCTGTCTCCGGAGTGGATTTTAGAAATGTCCACTTCGGAAATGTTGGCTTTGATTTGCAGGGCGTCCGTGAGCAAAACCACGGCCACTTCGGTGGAATTGGCGGTTTCTCCTACCTCGAAAGCAATGTCGGCGATTTTCCCAGCGATGGGAGAAGTTAGGGTGGCTTGGCTGAGTCGAGCTTGTTGCTCCATGAGTTCGGCTTTGGCTTGAGCAATGCGCGCACGGGCACTCGCTAGGTCGACTTCTCTTGGATCGGCAATCAGTTCCGCGTGGTCGGCTTGAGCGGCTTTTAGGCGAACTTTCAAGACTTCCAGATTGGCCTGAGCTTCATTGAGGTCGATTTTTTGATTGAGTTTGAGAGAAGCCAGGTCACTTTGGGCAATGGCCAGATTGTTGCGGGCTTGGGTGACGCTGGAGCCCGAGGAAACCGTGCTGGAATCGTTGCTCAATTTTGCGTTCGCGATGGCTTGTTGAACGGTCTGAATCTGACTGATGGAATTGTTGAGAGGAGTTTGGTGGCTGGAAATTTCTGCAATGAGAACGTCAATTTCAGCCTGCAGCGGTTCAGAAGAAGTGTCCATGTCGTCCAGAATGTCGTAGGATTTGTCGATCATGATTTTGGCGTTGCTCAGCATCTCTAGGGCATCGGTCAAAAGAGCGTCCTCTTCTTCTTCGTTCCAAGTTATTTGAAGACTTTCGTAGTCCGCTTCTAGGCTGGTCAGCGCTTTTTCGGCTCGTTTGAATCCGTTGCGAGCGTCGACTTGATCGGTCAAATTGGCGTTTTTCACCATGGCTTCTATGTCGTCGCTGTAGGGTTCGCCTTGGAGTCCGTAGAGCAAATCGGCAGAAGTGAGGGCTTCTCGAACCGCACTAAAGGCCGTGAGCAGGGCGGGGTCGGCGTCTTGGTAGGCGGATTCAAGGTCGTTTTGAGATTGGTCGGTGCTGGAATCGTCTTCTGAAAGGGCGGTGTCGAGTTTGCTTTGGGCATTGGCGACTTCCAAATTGGCTTTGGTCAGGGCTTCGGCTTGAATGGATTTCAGATCTTCCAGCTTGGTTTCTGCATTGCTTTGATTGATCTGCGCTTCTTCAATTTTGACTTGAGAAACGGTGATTTGTGGGTCGGAAGGGCCGGCCATCAACAGGTTGAGTTCGGCTTGAGCCATGGTCACTCCAGCGGCCGATTGAGCCACACGAGCTTGAAGTTGGTCGGCGTTGAGCCGCACGAGCACGTTTCCTGCCGCCACGGTGTCTCCCACTTTCACAGGGATGCTGCGAACGGTGCCACTTTGTTCAAACCGCAATTCCACTCGGTCTTGGCTTTCCACGGTTCCCGTCACGGTCACAACCTGATCTAAATCTCCTCGAGTCACTTTTTCGGTTACGTAGCTGGCGGTTTTTTGCGGGCCAAAAGCTGTGTAGAGACCAAATCCGATCACCAAAATTGCTGGGATCCAGACTTTTTTTAGTTTGAGAACGGATAGGGCTTTTGCTTTCATACGTGCGGAGATTCTAGCCGAAAGTGGGCTGCCCGTAAACTCTTTGCATCTGTTCTTCGCTCAGGATGAAGCCGCAAATGGGGTCTTTGTCTTTTGGACGCTTGAACCCTGTGAACACCGTGATGATTTCTCCTGTTTGGATTCCGTTCTCCCCCCAGAAAGGCCTAAGGCAGGATTTGGGATCGATTTTTTCAGGGGTACGTGGTGGAACTTCACGGTGCAGGAGTCCTATTGCGCCTTGTTTGTCTTCATTTGGCATGTCGCCGTGATCGAGTTTGTGACTGGCTTCTCGTTTTGGGCCGCACAGTCCGCTTAAACTGCCGGCAGAGTGTTTCATGAGCTCTCTTCTCAAGGCCAAGGTTCTTGTCCAGCTCTCAGACGCCGCCCATGGGGCAGGTATTTCGGCGTTGTTGTCCACAAAAAAATAAGCCTTTTGCTCTAGGGCGAATTTCCAAGCTGCTCTTCGGTAGTCTTCGTCTTTGGCGGCACGAGTTGTGTTCCAAACCAGAGTGGGGAGACTTTCTTTTCTTGCAAAAGGGTGAGCTGTTTCTAGTGGGCCACTGGCTTGCTGGTGAACCATTCTTTGTTGCTCTTCTGGGGTGAGCTTGATTTTTTCGAAGGGCAGGCGCACTTTTTGCACGGACCTGGCCTGAACAAACACGATGCCTTCGTGGCTGTGGATGATTTCAAATGCGGTCGGAGTTTGAAAAGCGGCTGCGGCTTGTTTCAGCCGTGAGGCCAGATGTCTTGCGTAGCTTGGATTTTCAAATTCAGTGGATTCGGCTTTGCCGTGGATTCCATTTGGCAAGTGTCGACCGTACCCTGATTCAGGATCCAGAAGCATGGTGGGCCATTCGAGTCGTGAGGGGTAGACCAGCCACAATCCGTCATCTGTTGGAAAGGCGCTGTATTGGTCTCCCAACACGAGTTCATTGATCAAAACGCCCATGTCTTCTGGCCGATAGGTGTCTGCTAAAGCTGGATTTTCCCTCAAGGCTCGTGCCACGCCCAGGTTTACTTCTGGTCTGGCTTGTTCCACCATTTTGCGGTGGAGATTTTGGAGGCTTGGTGGTTGCCATGCGCCGTCCAGTTTCTTGCCCACCAAATTGGTGACCACGTGAGACTCATTGGTTCCCGGCGGGAATTCGTCATCTTCCATTGGATGAGCGGATCTGGCAATGGCTTCACGGATTCCACCCTCTCCGCGCTCGAGTGCTTGCTCCCAAGAGCGGTTTGCTCTTGCGCTCTGGATTTCATCTGCCTCGAAAAAATGACACTCTTCAGGCACTTTCACGTTTGCGTACTTCAAGGTTTGTAGGCCAGTGACTTTCTGTGGGGCCACGGAATTCAGGTTGAGGTTAAGAGGTGAGTTTAGGTGTTTCTTGGGCGTTTTGCAAATTGAGTTTACTGTAAAGTTTTGGGCTTAAATTGCTGCCTCAATCAGCTGATTCAGGTATTGGTTGAGGCTGGTTCCTGAAGCCACAGCAAGTAGGTGTAATTTTTTATGGATTTCTGGTTTGATGCGCAGCACGAATTTTCCGCTGAGTTTGTTGTTTCTGATGTCGGGTTCTGGTGTTTTTTCTCCAGTTTGACTCAGTCGTTCGAGTTCTTCGGCAATGAATTGAGGCACAACGGAATGGAGCTGTTGGGGAGTGTCTCCAAGGATGTGCAATTTTGGAAATTTTGGAACAATCGCTTGAAAGCCTGTTTCGTCTCCTTCTGAAATATCGACTACTAAATAATGGTAGTGGCGAGCTTTTTGGAGGTAGAGATTCATAGTTTAGGAGTAAAAATGTTCATTCAGCATTCTGAGCAATGCCTTGATGTAAATGGCTTTCATTGGGTTTTTGTATGGAGCACCATAGCTTATGTATTTTTCTGGGTGGATCCATTTCAAATGACTGCCTGCATTGGTTTTTGCTCTCATGAATCCATGTTGACTGAGGAGAGTTTCTAGCTCAGAAAACTTAAAATTCCCTGGTGTGTTTCTTGCCTTGAGAAGCAATTTTTTCTTCGTGCTCATGGTATCAAATATAGTATCAAATTGCAAGTCCAGTAAACAACTGGTTCCTTAAAAATGACAGACGATTCTGAATAAATCCTGAATTTTTCCTGAAATCTTATCTGGCTTTCATCAGCGATTTTGAGGTTATTGCAAATTCCCAAAACTGCCAGGTTTGGCCGGTCCAGAGGGTGGCGGTGTGGATGTGGGAGAGGCGGCCACCGAGTTTTTCGGCGAGTCTTTGGCTGGCTTGATTGGGGGCGGCCACGGTGTAGATGAAGCGCTCGCACGAGTGGTGTTTTTTGAGCAGGGCGATCAGAGCTGTCATGGCTTGGAATCCGTGGCCTTGGCTTTGGGCGTTTTTTTTGATCCAGATGTCCAGTTCCGGCTGCTTTGTTTGGAGGTTTGTGGCGCTGCACATGCCGATGAATTCGCTGCCTTTCCAGAGCGTGAAGCTGAGGCCTCGGCCGTCAAGTGCGTCTTCTTGGCGAGCGGTCAAAAACGCTTGGCATTCCGCTAGAGTGGAAGGCGGTGCGGTGAAACTGTACTGTGCGATTTCGGCCGTCCACTCGGGGAAAATCGCTTCAGCGTGTTGTGGGTCTGCTGGCAAAAATGTTAGCTCCATTTTCTTGTGCCAATTAAAAAGATCAGCCAGGCGGCGGCTATCAGAACCGAACCTATCACCATGGGCATGGCGGCTCCACTGGTCAAAGCAAAGGCGGCGAGCAGAGGCGGAATTCCTTGACCCAAAGACTGCAGAGCTTGGTTGATTCCCAAAGTTTCTCCTTGTTTTTCAGGTGGGGCGGTTTGAGAAACCAAGGCGCCGGCGTTGGGAAAAGAGAGTCCCGCAAAAAAAGCGATCAAAGGTTGTGAAAAATATTGCCAGAATGGGTCGCTGGGGAGGATGGTCCAGAGCAGGCTGAGGCTCATGCCGATCAGAGAAATGCGGAGGATTTTTTTTGGGCTGAAAAATCGAGCCAAGTAGCGAGTGATGACTCCTTGGGTGAGCGCGATTGCCACGCCGACGACGGCAAAAATGTTGCCGATTTCTGGGGCGCTCATGTGGAATCGCTCGACTAGATAAACGGAATAAAATTGAGTGAAAAAGCTGAATCCCATGTTGAAGAGCAGCACGGTCACGAGCACCACGTTCAACCGTTCGACGAGCATGGCTTTTTTCAGGCTGATGATGCCCGATAGCACGTGGATTTTGCGCCAGATTTTTTCTTTGAGTGTTTCTTTAAAGCTGAGTGCGACAAAAGCTAAATTGAATAGGCTGAGTCCGGCGGCAAATAGGAAAGGAGTGGCCGCATTGAACCAAGAAACCAAGTTGGGGTCGGCGAGTTTTCCACCGATGAAGGGGCCGAAGATGAAGCCCAAGCCAAAGGCCATTCCAATGAGGCCAAAGTTTTTCGCACGATCTTTTGGTGCGGTCATGTCTGCAATGGACGACTGAGCCACGGCGATGTTCCCGCCGGTGAATCCGTCCAAAAATCGGCTGGCAAAAAGAAGCCACAGTTGTCCCGTTACAATCCCAAAGGCAAAGAGCAGGTAGCCCAAGCAGGTCCCCGCTAGAGAAATCATCAAAATGGGCTTGCGGCCGTAGCGGTCT
>CAYGAB010000012.1:0-632 GCA_964347725.1 uncultured Candidatus Peribacteria bacterium
CCAACATGTGGTTCAAAAAGCCAACGTCGGTGTCGATTTCGTATTTTCCCGTCCCGTTCAAGTCGATGGAAACGGCGATCTGAGTTTCCGTGGTGTCGCGGACGACGCTGGCTTGTCGAGTTTTCATAAAGATTGGATTAAAGTGCAAGGGGAGTTGGTCTCCGTTTTGATGAAGCGAACGCCAAGATTTTTGGCAAATTCACGATCGCTTTCCCGGTCACCAAACATGAAGGAATTTTCAAGGTCGATATTGGTCGTTTCCAAAAAATGACGCAGCATTCCGAGCTGGGGTTTGCGGCACAAACAGCCATCGGCGGGGAAGTGTGGACAAATAAAAATTTCCGCAAATCGGATGCCATTTTCAGCAAAAATCTCTAGCATTTTTTTCTGAGGCGCTTCAAAAGTTTCTCGAGGGAAAGCGGAGGTTCCCAAGCCGTCTTGGTTGGTGACCATGACCAAAGTGTAGCCACGGTTTTGCAATGCTTTCAAGGTGTCCAGCACGCCATCCAAAATCCGCAATTTCTCAAGGCTGTCCACTTGGTAGTCGGTGGCTGGCTCTTCAATCAGCGCGCCGTCGCGGTCCAAAAAAGCCACTTTCATCGGCATGCTTTGGCGACAAGCCATGATGAATT
>CAYGAB010000012.1:642-13722 GCA_964347725.1 uncultured Candidatus Peribacteria bacterium
CTGCGATTGAGTTCCAATGGTGACTCGCACCGTCCCATCGATTCCATTGTTTTTCTGAGGCCGAGTTCGGATTCCGGCTTTCTCCAAGCTTGAATAAAAGGACTCAGCGTCGGAGGGTTTCAGCAAAATGAAATTGGAGTCGCTGCGCACAAAAGGGATTTTCACTTCCTCCAAAAAAGCTTCCACCATCGGTTTGGCACGAGTCATGACTTCTTCCACGTAGGCTTTCATGTCGTCGATGTCATCCAAAGCCGCTTCCGCTGCAAGCACCGCCGCCATGTTCACGTCGTAAGGACCGCGTACTTTGAGCATTTCCGTGAGCGTTGATTCTTGCGCCATCAAATAACC
Organism: uncultured Candidatus Peribacteria bacterium; assembly: GCA_964347725.1. Classification (GTDB taxonomy): domain Bacteria; phylum Patescibacteriota; class Gracilibacteria; order UBA1369; family 2-02-FULL-48-14; genus CAYGAB01. The sequence goes on from CAYGAB010000012.1 coordinate 991, forward strand.
GATTCTCAGCGCCGCCAATCCAAAAACTTTGGAGAAAGTCCGCGTGATGACAAGGTTGGAAAAACGCTCGATCAAGCCCACCGCGCTCTGTCCACAGTATTCAAAATAAGCTTCGTCCACCAAAACAATGGCTTCGGGTGCCGCCACCAAAATCGCTTCCAAGTCGGCAGGAGAAATTAGCGTGCCAGTTGGATTGTTGGGACTGCACACCACGATCAAACGAACCTGCTCGTCGATCGCCGCCAACACGTCTTCGGTGGGGTAGGCCATACCTGTTTCCCAGCGGTAGAGCGGCTTCACAATTTCATTTCCAATCGCCGACGCGCATTGAAAAAACATGGCAAAACTCGGCGCTGGAATGATGACTTTGTCGCCTTTTTCCGTGAAAGTTCGGAACACCAATTCAATGCCTTGATCGGATCCATTCGTGATCGCCACTTGTTCGGCTTTCACTCCATCGTAATCGGCAATTTTCGCTTCAATGCGAGCGTATTCTGGATAAACTCTAAATTTTCCCTCGGCCAAAAATGCAGACAAAGCGGCTTGAACTTTCAGGCTGCAAGGAATCGTGCGTTCATTGAAGTCCAGCAGGAGTCCGGGAAAGTCCCGTCGGCCAGCCAAAGGTGGCTTGTAGAAGCCAGTTTCTTGAAGGTGAGTGTTGGCTAAATTCATAAAAGTTCAGGTTAAATTTGACAAGCGAATGGACACGCTGGCGGCATGAGCGGCCAAACCCTCAGCTTCTGCCAAAGTGACAACCGTCTCGCCCAAGTTTTGAATTCCCTCATGAGAAACCCTCTGGAATTGGACCATCTTTCCAAAGCTGTCCGTGGAAAGTGGCGCAAAACTTGCCGCGTATCCGGAGGTGGGTAAGGTGTGGTTGGCACCCGTTGCGTAATCGCCCAGGGCTTCACTGCTGTAGGCTCCCAAAAACACACTGCCCGCGTTCAAAATTTGCTCCGCAATCACAGCCTCTTGCTCCCCATTTTCCATCACGATCTCCAAGTGCTCGGGCGCGTAGGCATTGATCAATTCCACGCCTTCATTCCAGTTCTTCACCAGCACGGCAAAGCTGATTTTTCGAGAAACCTCCACGATTTCTTTTTTCGGCAACTTTAGAATTTGCTGATCCATTGCAGCTTGAACATCAGCAATGAAAGACTCAGAATCGCTCACCAAAAGTGCTTGAGAATCTTCGCCGTGTTCAAGTTGAGACAAAAGATCCGCCGCCACCCACTCAGGGTTGGCTGAGTCATCTGCCATCACGGCAATTTCAGAGGGACCGGCTGGCATGTCGATCGCCGCTCCATCTGGGTCCATGGAAGCCAACAATTTGGCGGTGGTGACGTAAGCGTTGCCTGGCCCAAAAAGTTTGGAAACTTTTGGAATGCTGTTGGTGCCGTAAGCCATCGCAGCAATCGCTTGAGCTCCACCCACTTTGAAAATGTTTTTTAGTCCGCACAAATCCGCCGCCACCAAAACCGCAGGGTTGCAGCTTCCATCCGGTCCAGCCGGAGTGCAGGCTTGAATTTTAGGAACGCCCGCCACCTTGGCCGGAATGGCCAGCATCAAAACCGTGGACGGATAAGCCGCTTTTCCTCCCGGGATGTAAAGCCCAACGGAAGGAACGGGCCTGAATTCTCTCCAGACTTCCACGCCTTTTGTCGTTTCCACTACTGGTTCTTTTCGTCGCAAAATCGCCGTGTGAAAATTCTCAATGTTCGCCGCGGCCACCTTCAAAGCCTCCACAACTTTTGGATCCACTTGCGAATAAGCCGCTTGAATTTCTTCCGGCGTGACCTTCAAATTCATCACGCTCGCAGGCCACTTGTCCCACTGCTGAGTGAATTCAAGCACGGCGGTGTCGCCTTCCGTTTTCACACGGTCCAGCACACTTTGAGTCACGTCTTTGGTGTTGCCAACCGCCCGTGACCGCACCGATCCAATGTCAGCCAGCACCTCCGTGATCGTCTGATTTTGTGTGTTTAAATTTCGCATGAGTTTGTCTTAAAAATTGAATTTAAAAAAGAAGATTGCTTTCGGCCCACCAAAACCGCTTGAGATTCAAGCAAGACGCAAAGAGGGCGCAGCCCGTTCTCACGCAAGGTCTGTCCACTTTGACTCAAGTCGCACACTGCCTCGGCCAAATTCAGTTTGGGAGCCACTTCCACCGACCCCCCAATGGGAATGATGGAGCAGTTCAACTTCTTGCTTTCTGAAAATTGGCGAAGGGTATTTGGGTAAGAGGTGGCGACTCTCAGCCCCTCCAGATCGCTGAGATTTTTGATGGGGGTCATTTCCGGAATCGCCAAGACCAGCTGGCATTTCCCAAAATCAAGAGACTCAATCGTGCACAAAGGAATTGCAGTTTCCAGCAGCACATTTTCTCCCACAATGCCAAAGTCTGCCGCTCCTCGGTAAACGTACTGAGGGATGTCTTGATTGCGCACCAACAAGAGTTCCACATCCGCATTGTCGCACTTCGTAATGAGACTTTGCGTGTTGCGTTCAAAACGCAATCCACAAGCTTCCAGCCAGTCCAAGCTTGGGGTCGTCATTCGTCCATTTTTTTGCAAAGCAATTCTGAGAGTCATAAAGTGGAAAAGTTAAATCCGGTGAAATAACTCGCCACTTGGGCGCGCGGAATATTCAGTTGTTTTCCGCTGCTCATCATGCGCACCACGACTTCATTTGTGGACGCTTCTTGAGCTCCATAAATCACCACAAAAGGAATTTTTTTCTTGTCCGCGAATTTGAGTTGTTTCCCCAATTTGGCAGAATCCAAATAGAGTTCCACGTTCAATCCGCTGGCTTGAAGTTCTCGCATCAAGCTCAGAATTTCCGCTTCATTGTCGTCAAAATTGACCAGCAAAACCTGTGAATTCAAACGGATGTCGTTGAGCAAACCAAGTTCTTCCATGGCCACCACCAAACGATCAAACCCAAACGCCACTCCCGTGCCGCTGAATTTTTCTGTCGTGAACAATCCACACAAATCGTCGTAACGGCCGCCTCCACAAATGGAGCCAATGGCCACGTCCGGAATCACTCCTTCAAAAATGATCCCCGTGTAGTAGTCCAATCCTCGCGCCAAAGTCAGATTCCATTCCAGTTTTTCCTCCGGCACACCAAAGGCCTTGGCTTTGGCCAAAAAGTCTTCAATTTCAGAAGTGTCGTAATCACCAAGCGCCATTATTTTTTCCGTCGTGCTCCCAGCAACATTGAGCGTTCTCCAGAGTGAATCCACGCATTTTTCCGCCAAAAATCCTCTGAGTTCCTTTTTGATTTCCTCCTCACTGATTTTGTCCACTTTGTCCATCACGCGCAGCACTTTTGCTTGATCCGCCACTGGCACGCCCAGCTTTTCAAAAATCTGATTCACCACTCGCCGACTGTTGAATTTGAGCAAGTATCGGTCCAGTCCCAAATCCGTCATGACTCGATTGATCACCGCCGCCACCTCAGCATCGGCCAACAAACTGTCGGTTCCAATGATGTCGATGTCGCACTGATAAAATTCCCGATAACGCCCCTTGGCCGGCTTGTCCGCTCGCCACACGCGTGAAATTTCATAGCGCTTGAACGGCATGGGCAATTCTTTGTTGTACATGGCAATCAGCCGCGCAAAAGGCACGGTTTGGTCGTAGCGCAAAGCGATTTTTCGCCCTCCATTGTCTTCAAAAGAGTAGACCAATTTGGAACCTTCGTCTCCGTACTTGCCGAGCAAAGTTTGAGCGTATTCTATGGCCGGCGTTTCCACCGTGTCGTAGCCAAAAGATTCAAAACTGCGCCGAATGATTTGCATCACGGCGTCTCTTTTTGCCTTGTCTTGAGGAAGGAAATCGCGAGTTCCTTTGAGGATTTCTGTTTTCATGAGTTAAAACGTTAGTACAGTTGAGGAAATAAAAAAACCGCCCAGAATCTCAGGCGGCTTGAGGGTTGATGTGTCTTAGATTCGTTCCAGCATCAGCCCGTAGCCACCCGTTCCATGATGCAGCCAATGCGCAACTCGAGTGATGGTGGCGGTGCTCATGCCAGTTTCTTCATTGATTTTGCGGTAAGATCGTCCCTCTTGAATCTGGCGTGCCACTTCCAGCCTTTCCGTCATCGCCACAATCTCAGACACCGTGCACAGATCACGCAAAAACGCCGCTGCTTCCTCCCCATTTTTTATTGTGGTGAGTGCTTGGCAGAGCCGATCAAAGCTCGGATTGTCAGTAAGGATTGCTTCCATTGAGAATGTGCTAATGTTTTAGCTTGTTAGAACATAGCGACAGACGCAGAGCTTGTCAAGATGGATTTTCTGAAGCCCTATTTTCCTCGAGTTTCAATGCGCTCCAATGTGAGGCCCAATTCTCTTTTTTTGAGCATGAGATCATGAAGGTTTTGCAAATTGAGCCAAAATTCCGGAGAAGTCCCAAAATATTTGCTGAAACGCAGTGCCGTATCGGCAGAAACAGCTCTTTGACCTTTCACAATTTCATTGATCCGACGAGGCGGAACTCCAATGGCCTTTGCCAAAGCGTACTGACTGAGTTTCATGGGCATCAAAAATTCCTCATTGAGGATGCTTCCTGGGGTGGGCAGTGGGAGTAAGGCCATAGAAAGTTTATTTATAAGTTTCAGTGGTAATCAACGATTTCAACAGCATGAGCGTTTCCATCTTTCCAATGAAAGCAGAGTCGCCACTGGCGATTGATGCGAATACTCCATTGTCCTGCTCGGTTGCCGTGGAGCAATTCCAGATGATTTGAAGGTGGGCTTTTGAGCTCTTGCATAGAAGACGCCGCATGCATGAGCCACATTTTATTCGTGGCTCGCTTTTGAATTTCCAAAGGAACATGAGTCACCTTGATGCCGTGAAAGATGGCCCTAGCCTCTTCCGATTTAAAGGACACAATCATAGTAACGTACCGCGTTAATGTTTTCAAGTGAAATCTGTCTTCACAATAAAGCCCAAACCTGAAAAAGTCCTGACAGGAGTCTGAAATGAAGCTTAAATTGACTGACGTGGTGCCTTCACCTACGGTGGTAACGTATTAATTCCACCCATGAATCTTTCTCCCCAGCAGAAAATCAAGAAGCTGAATCAACGCATCAATCAAAAACCTTTTGAGTTTCAAGAAGGCTTTTCAGCCAAAAAAATTCGTAACTTAAATCGCACAAAACCTCTGCCCGGGCAGACTTTTTAGTGACACGTTTAGCAGTCAATCTCCAAGCACAGTAGGAGTTCAGTTAAATCTTTGTCCCAGCCAAAGGCAATCATCACTCCTGTAATGAGCAAGAGTAGAGCAATAATTCTTTTCGCTGGGCTTTTTGGATTCGCAAGGTCTTTGAACTTTTTGAAGATGCTTTGACTTCCGTACGCAATCAGCAGCAATGGAAGGAGCAAGCCGAGCACGTAGAGGCCAAGGTGCAAAATCCCGATGCTTAAGTTTTCTGGGAGCATTATTCCCACAATGACGGCATAGGTGGGAGAGCAAGACGCAAAAATTGGGCCAAGAGCAGCTCCGATAAGAATCGCCCCCAATAGGCCTTTCTTATTCCCAAAACCTAGTAGTTCGCTGCATTTATAAAATTTAAGCTTAAAAGCAAGGCGCTCGTACGTTTGCGGATGAAGCATCGAAAAGGCATAAAAAACCAAAATCAAACCTGAAAATACATTCCAAAATTCCTGAGGAATGAATAAAAGCAGGGTGCTCGCTTTGAGCAAGAGCGTGAAGGCAAAAACGGAGATCCCCAGAGACATGACGATGAGGAAAGGGCGAAGCTTATTCTGACTCTCTGCTGAACCTGCGAGAATCACAGGCAGAAAAGGGAGTGTACAAGGAGCCATTGTCGTAAGAACACCAGCGAAAAAAGACAGAATCGTCAGCGGCATGGGGCGAGGTTATAGAGTGGAAATTATTTCTGCAATCACATCTTCCGCATTGAAGATGGGCTTGTTCATTGTGACGTTTCCTTTTGCGTCAAAAATTACAAAAGTGGTTTGAACTTTGACGTCAAATTCTTTTTTCAACTCTGTTTCCGTGTCGTAATCGGCTTTAAGGATGACCACACCTTCAGGATATGAGCTGAGGTTTTTCATAAGATTTTTCTCGATTGATTTGCACTCTCCGCACCATTTTGCGTGAAAGAAAAGAGCAAAAGATTTTTGGCCTTTCAATTCCAGGTATCTCTCTTCCGTATAATTTTCATAAGTCCCGCCTCCCACCATCGGTTCGGGCAAAGGGCTCTTGCCACTCGTGGTGGCTTGACCCGTGCACCCCGCGAGTAGGAAAATAGCTATGAGCAGGGTGAAAATTTTCTTCATATTTGTGGATTAAAGATGTACTCTAGGTTTATAAACAATGGAGTACACTCCATGGTCAACGTAAAATTTATGCTCATCGGCGAACTCGCACAAAGCAGCAATTTCTCCAGAGATACGATTCGGTTTTACGAAAAAACCGGCTTATTGAAGAGTGCTAAAAAAGGAGAGAACAACTACAAAGATTATGGTGTGGACATGCTCGAACGGCTCTCGCTCATTCAATCTTTAAAGGCATTGGGTTTCACCCTCAATGAGATCAAAGACTTCATAAGTTTGTGGGATTCCGATAGCTCTTGTGAAAATTTGGCTGAAGGAATACAGGAAAAGCTGATTCTAGTAGACGGGCAAATTGAAGCTCTCAAAAGAACAAGAGAGCAGCTGCTGACTCTCTCCAAACGCTGTAAAGGCAAGGACTGTGAGTTCGTCCAGCAGGTGCCTTCCTGTTTGTGTAGGGCCAAGGGGTGCTGTTGACGACACCGTATGTTCATGTTATTATGATGCGATTTACTCCTCCAAATGGACTTTAAAAGGGCGGTTTTGACAGCTGGATTGATGGGTGCCGCAGCCTGTGGGCCACCAGACGGAACTCGACAACTCACAGAAGATGAGCTTGATTTTGTTGCTGAGAAAATTGATAAAGAGCAAGAAAGTTTGGACGCCGCGGCCAGCCTTTTGGGAGGCACAAACACATTTTTTGGACTCGAAGGTAAAAAAATCAAAAACAACGAAGCACTTTTGGACACACTAGATGGGCAGATGAAGAATGTACGTGAACGCCTTGGAGATGGTGGAATCTTGGTAGGAAATGAAGAGTTCTTCGAAAAGGTTGCGGATGAGAATAATGTCAATGCAGAGAGCATTAGTGGAGAGGCACATGGGTGTCGGTCAAAGTGGACTAAAATTGGGGACTACACTGTTATTCCAGAAACACAAAAATGGACGACGTCTTTAGAAAATGGAGACGAGGTCACAGTCGGCGTCAATCCTCCAGTCGGGACTTTTGCGCACGAAGAAATACATTATACGTATGGCCCTCATCAGGAAACGCCAGATTTACGGACAAATCGAACCACGATAAAGTATCTGATGAGGGATAAGGATGCTCCTTATTTGGGGTCTGAATTGAGTGAGGTGGGGGCGGCTATTTTAAGTAATGAAATGGAGGCAATAAGCCCCTGGTCTGAGGATTTCTACGAAAACATGCAGACGGACATTAAGAACGGTGCTCAGACGCCACAGGATGTCTATGATTATTTTCTGTATCAATTACCGAAGGTGCCAGACGCCGTAGAAAGCGACTTGTGGTTTGGCTACGATTCTGGACAACTCTTTCTGCTCACCAATCACGGTTTGACGGAAGAGGATTACGCAAACTACGTTGAAGAAAGGCGTGAAACTCTCATTGAAGAAAGAGAAGAAGCAATCCACGCAACGATGGAGCGCCTGCTCAAGGATTATCCTGGTCAAATAGAGCTTGGGGAAAATTAAGCCTTCTCCACTTTCCCCACCACTTCTCCTCCGCAGACTTCTTGCACCAAGGCGATGAGTTCGGCCCAGGCGGCGGAAAATTTTTCGGAAGGAACAGCGGAGCTGGCGTCCATGTTCAAGTAGACATGACTACTTTCGAGAGTGACTTTGCTAAAATCGGCGTCCAGGTGATTGAAGTCTCGGTTCAGGCAGGCCTCGGCGGCATCAAAATAGCAGAGTTCGCCTTCGTCCAGAGGGCGTTCTTTGTCATTGATTCCCGTGAACAGCTCGCCCTTTTTGGAAAAACGCAATACAAGCGGGGCCTGAACCAAATTGGCATCGTAAGCACCGGCCGAACATTGGTGTTTCACCACGATGTAGTTGTAAGCATCCACCAAATCATTCACGCGCGGAAAGTCCTTCCCTTTGGCCAAGCGGTCCGTCAACATGCTGGGGGAAGGTTTGCGTTTGGAGGGATTCACACCAAAATCTCGATACATTTCTTTGTAGGAATTCAAAATCGGAGAGTCTTTGGTGGCTTCAAAATCGGTCTCAGAAACTAGCTCGGCAATCAGTCCGCTCAAGCGAGGGTGCAGGCTACCAATCTTCAAACCCGTCAACTCGGCACACGCACTTTTGATTCCAGGAAAGCGATCCAACACTTCCGAAGCAATGCAGAGCAATTCTGACTCAAAAGCCGGAGTCACCACTTTTTCAGGTGCTGTGGAAAGTGCGACTTCTTCCAAACGTTGAGCCACAAAATCTCGGTCCAGCGCGTCCATGAACCAACCGACTTGAGGCCCGTAAGCCTTGCCCATCAAAGATTCATAAATGGCTGGAAAAGCCTCCTGAGCTTTGAGTCCAGAGCCTTTGACAATCTGATGAACGGCTCCGTGCAGGGCTTCCCCACTCAAGTCACGATTCCTCACCACTCCTGCCACTTCCGCCAAAAACTGTTTTTGTTCGGCAGAGAGTTCCGTCGCCGATTCCGGCATGGTCTCAGAAATGCGATAAATGTAGCGTTCTGGCGCGTGATTTTTCAGCCATTCTTGAATGTAAAAAATCCGAGTCTGCAGTTCTTCACGATCCAAATCCGTCAACGCAGACCCTTTGTCCTGAGCCACCATTTTTTCAATGTCCACGTGTGGCATTTGCAGCCAGAAGACCAGCTTGGAAAAACGTGGTCGGAACCGGTCCACAATCTCGTGCGGATCCAGTTGAGCAAAGAAAAAAGCACGGGCCAAGTCCTCGTCCATTGTGTCCACTTCCGGGTTGAAATAGAGCTGAGCGGCTTCGTCATAACGGTCGAACAAGCGTGGAATCGTCTCGCCAGAAGGGCTGAATTCAATGGGCTGATTTGGTTCTTTCATCAACATCAAAAATCGGAAAACGTCCGCTGGTAAGAGGTCCGTCACGGCTTTGGCAGAAGCGGCATTGCCTTTGGAAGAACTCATTTTCGCGCCGTCCAACAAGAAAAATTCATAAGGAATGCAGTAGGGACTTTTGACTTCCAAAACCTCCTTCATGATGGCTTCGGCCACATCGTGAGATCCGCTGGCGGCGCAGTGGTCTTTTCCGGCTCCTTCAATGTCCACTTTGTAAGCGGCCCATTTCACCGGCCACTCCACTTTCCAAGGCAGCTTGCCCTTGCCTCTCCAGGGTTCAATTTTGCCCTCGTGCCCACAACCTTTAGCCCATTCCACTTTGTCCAGTTCGCAACGGTAAGTGGCGATTTTCCCGTCAAAATCAATTACGGTGGTGGAACCAATTTTTCCACATTTTTCACAAACCACTTGAAGCGGCATCCAATCTTCGGTCCGGTCGGAATTGGCAATCCGTTTGTAAATGTCGCGAATTTCTTTGGGATGTTCTAAGGCTTTTTTGATCCATTCGTCGTAAAATCCCTCCTGATACAACTGATAAGCCCAAGTGATTTCCGGTTTAAATCCAAGGCGATGGATCACTTCCAAAAATTCGAGCCCGTAGTATTCCGCCAGATTGTTCGCCGTCATGCCTTGGTAGTGCCGTTCTCCAGGAGAAGGAACATTTCTCAGAGGTTTGCCCATGTGCGGTCCGTAGACTTCGGCGTCCAGATAAGCGGGCATTCCGTCCATGGGGTCGGCGTCATTGAATTCGTAAATGAACCGAGCATTTTTACCCGCCAAAACCAGGGCTTCGGCCAGCACTCCGTGAATCACGACTCCTCTTAGTGAGCCAACATGAACCTGTCCGGACAGGGTTTTTTCATCTCGAATGATGAAAGTTTCCTTGCCAGGAAATTTCTCCAGAACCTCTGCGACAATGCGATCAATCCAGAACATATTTGCAGTATAACTCCTAGTCCATCATTCTAGCAAAATCCTGAGACCCGTGCCCAAAGTCGATGTCAAAAAATTTCATTTGTTCTTTCTTGAACATGAGCTCAATGCGTCCCACTCCGCCATGACGGTGTTTGCGAATGTAGATGTCCGTGATCCCAGCTCGGTCCGTGTCTTCTTCGTAGTAGTCTTCCCGGTACATCATCAAAACCACGTCAGCATCTTGTTCAATCGCTCCAGATTCACGCAGATCAGAAAGTTGAGGAATTTTAACCGGCCTTTGTTCCACCGCACGAGACAGCTGTGAAAGCGCCAAAATCGGGATGTGCAATTCCCGAGCCAATTGTTTGAGCGATCTTGAGATTTCCGAAATTTCCTGAACACGATTCGTGATGGATCCACCACCTTTTCCATGAGACATGAGCTGCAAATAGTCGATCACCAACAGATTCAAACCATTTTCCATCTGAAGACGGCGAGCCTTAGCACGCAATTCTCCAATGGAGGCCCCCGCCGAATCGTCGATGTAAATTTTACATTGATTGAGTCGGTCCATAACCTGCCCCATTCGCATGAAATCGTCTTGAGTGAGTTGTCCATTCTTCATTTTCCAGCTGTCCACTCCCAGTTCAGAAACAAAGAGCCGTTCCACCAATTGTTCTTTGGACATTTCCAGAGAGATCACGCCCACACTGGAGCCTTTCGTGGCCACATTCAAGGCCATGTTCAGGGCAAAAGCCGTTTTCCCCATGGAGGGCCTGGCCGCAAGAATGATGAGGTCAGAAGGCTGCAGTCCTGTGAGAACTTTGTCCAAAGACGCAAATCCAGTGGACAAACCTTTGTACTTCTCGGCCATTTCCGGATCGTGCAATTCAGAAATTTTCTCGTAAGTGGAATTCAAAACATCTTTGATCGGCACAAATCGATTTTTCATGAAGGTCTGAGAAACCTTGAAAAGTTCTTGTTCCGCTTGGTCGACTAGACTGTCCACTTCGTCTTCTTCTTTGTGTCCAATTTGCACGATATTCGTGCCCGCGGTGATCAGTTTCCGCAGAGTTGATTTTTGTTTGACGATCAAGGCGTACTGAAAAACATGCGAAGCCGTCAAAACTTCATGGCACAAAGACTCCAAATAACTCTGTCCACCCACTTCGTCCAATTTGCTATTGTCTTTCAACCAGGAAGAAATGGTCAGCACGTCCAAAGGCGATCTTTTGGCAAACAACTCCTGGATTGCCAGGTAAATCGTGCCGTGAGTGTCGTAATAAAAATCTTCCGGCAAAAGCAGGTCAGCCACTTTCAAAATGGCATTTTTCTCGATCATGATGGACCCAAGCACAGATCTTTCAGCTTCAACATTGTGCGGTGGAATTCTCACTTCGGCCATTCTAAATTGAGCTGAGGGATGGGCTTTGAAGTGTGTCACAACTTGGCTTGCCCCGCAAGGCGTCCAAGCGCATGATCGGCTCATGCAAACAAGTTCCAAACAAAAAGGACAGGATTGGGAGGACATGGCAGCCCAATATTTGACACTTCACTACGGCTGGACACTCGTCCAAAAAAATGTCCACTTTAGAGAAGGCGAACTGGACTTGATCATGCAAACTCCGGAGGGTCTCGTTTTTGTGGAAGTCAAAGGCCGATCCAGCCACCACATGGGAGGCATTGCCGAATCCCTCACCACCCAAAAAATCCGCCGAATGAAAAAGGCGGTTTTGAAGTGGCGTCTGACCAACCCCCACTCTGGCGATTTCCGTCTCCTTTTTGTCGGCATTCAAATGGGCGAAGACGGCCAACCTGAAGTCGAGGAATTCTGGATTGAGTGAAGCGGTGAATTGTGGTAAAATAAACGGATTTAAAAAATAAAAATGGGAGTTGAAAACATTCAAGCCCTTGCGGACACCAAAGCCGAACAGTTGAAAGGTTTGAATTTGGACGAACGAGCCTATTTATCCTGTAAATTTCTGGATCAAAAAATCACTCTAGACCCACAGGCGCAAGATACTTTCTTGGAAAGATTCCATCGACTTTGCCCTGGATTCCCTCTCGAGGCATCAGCTTTTAGCAATCGTGGAATGGACAAAAACAATGTGGAGAATGGACGTTTGACCCGTGCCATTCTTGCGCTTCAGATCGTTTTGAACAATCCAAAAATCAAACCCGATGGAATCCTTGGAAAAGACACCTGGGATGCAATGCAACGAATGGCTTTGCAGACAGAAATTTCTACTCCCGTCCGAACAGTTGAACCACTCGTGCCCGCCGTATTGAGATCTCAAGAAGCGCCCGTGTTCACAGAAGCACATGAGAGCCAGGAAGAATCTTGGCCGGATCCCACCAATCCAAAGACCGCCGCCTTTGGCGCAGATTCACACCTCGTCGCTCTCAATATTTTAGGGGGAGTACCTGTTGCGGCTGGTGGTGACGGAAACTCCATCGAGGAAATCCATAAGAAACTCTTGGTCAACCGCGAACTGATTCCCGACATTGCAGAAAGCTTGAAAGGCAAAGTTTTGGTGCTGGGAGGCCTTGGAAATGACGTCGTGGAAGGAAATGAATTGGCAGACGTTTTAAAAAACTACCGAGAAATTGTGGATGCCTGTAAGAAGCAAGGAATCAAAGTTGTGATTATAAAGC
>CAYGAB010000013.1:0-13702 GCA_964347725.1 uncultured Candidatus Peribacteria bacterium
TGCCATAGCAGTTTTCCCGCAGAGTTCGCAGTCCATGATCATACCTTCATTTGCATCTTGCCAGTCAATATCGCTCTTCCACCAATTCGTACCTCTTTAATTGTCTTTCCTTGTACTCTCAGTTCTCCAAGGATCTCAGAAGGTCGTTTCATTGAATATCCTTGCTCGAATACGAGGTGCTTTGCTTTCGCTGCTGATATTTTCCCATAATGAAATAGGTAAGATGCAAGTGCGCCGTTTGATGTCTTTTGCCTTGGATGAAATGGGAATTGAAATTGAAGCGCTTCATCACGAGGTGGCTCGTGGGCAGCACGAGATTAACTTTCGTTACGACGACGCTTTGCGCACGGCCGACAACATGATGTCTTTCAAATTCACTTTGAAGTCCATTGCGTCTCAATTTGGCTTGCACGCTTCTTTCATGCCCAAGCCATTTTTTGGAATCAATGGCAGCGGAATGCACGTGCATCAGTCTTTGGCGGACATTGAAACGGGGGTGAATCGTTTTTATGACGCGGAGGGCACTTACCATTTGTCTGGTTTGGCGCAAAGTTTCATTGCTGGACAAATGCTTCACATCAAGGCTTTGAACGCGATCGTGAATCCAACGGTCAATTCTTACAAGCGTTTGGTGGTGGGTTATGAAGCTCCTGTCAATGTGGCTTGGGCTCAAAGAAATCGCAGTGCTTTGATTCGTGTGCCACGCTTGAGTCCAGGAACAGAATCCAAAGCCGTGCGTTGTGAGGTTCGTTGTCCTGACCCTTCTGCCAATCCTTATTTGGCTTTGGCTGGACTTTTGGCCTCTGGTTTGGATGGGATCAAAAAAGGAATGGTTCCGCCGGCTCCAGTTGAAGCCAACATTTGGAGGCTGAGCAAAGAAGAAATGCAAGAACGTGGGGTGACCACGGTGGCAGGCAGTTTGAAAGAAGCTTTGGATGCTTTGGCGCAAGATGAAGTGCTCATTGGCATGTTGGGAAGTGACGCTTATGCCAAGTACCATGCCATTAAAACGGCGGAATGGGACGCTTACCGCATGAGTGTCTCTGAGTGGGAAAGAGAACAGTACATGGATCTTTAAATTTTAGTGAGGCATTCTTCCATTTTGAGGAGCAGGTGAAATTCTTCACCTGGCCTCAAGTGGAGTTGGCCTTGTTTGAGTCGGCGGTCCAAGTCCTTGAAATTTTCAAGGGCTTTTTTTAGTTTTTGGCTGGAAAACCTTTTGGCGTGGGGCAGTGTTTTTTGCACCACAAAAGGGTGCACGTCCATGATTTTGGCGATCACCGACTCCGCCAGACCTTTCTCGGAATGGTCTTTGATTTCAAGCAATAAGCGCAGTTGGCGAGCGATCATGGCAAAGAGCATCATGGCGTCGCTTCCTTGGCTTTCCATGGTTTTGAGTGTGGCGAGCACGGCTCTGGTGTTGCCTTGCGCAAGTTGGTCGGTGAGGGTGAAGATGCTTTCTTGTGAGTTGTTGGACAGGAGTTCACGGATCTGTTCGGGTGTTGGCAGTGTTTTGCCAAAGCGGCAGCTGAGCTTGTGGATTTCTATGTCCAAGGCCCAGAGTTCTGTGCCCACACGGCTCACCGTGACTTGAGCCAAATTCCGATTGAAGGCCAGTCCGTGGTGTTTGGCTCTTTGTTCAATCCAAGCCAATAGTTCGGGGCCTTTTGGTGCGTTGAATTCTTGGCACTTGGCTGTTTTTTTTAGAGTTTTAAAGAGGCTGGTTCTGGCGTCCGGTTTGTTGAATTCGACCCAGAGCAGCAGAGTGCTTTCAGGAATGTTGCTGAGGATCTTGCTGATTTCTTCGTGAGCTTCTTTTTTTTGCGTTTCTAGGAATCGTTTTAAAATCACTAGGCGTTTTTCTCCCAAGAATGGAAGGGAATCGAGCGCAGCTTTGAGTTGAGGCAGGCTGACTTCATCCGCGGAAAGTTCTTCCAAATTCAGGTCTCCGTGTTTGAGGAGGAATCCTTTTTTCCAGCGGGAAACCTCTTGAAGGAGTGAAAAGGCATCCTCTCCGAACATGAAATGGACTTGGCTCATGCGCCGAGTTTAGCCCTTAGAGACTGCTCAAGTCCACGTATTCGCTCAGACTTGGGGGAGTGTTCAGCAAGATTCGGTTGTCGTAACGGATCACAATTCCTCCACCGTCCAAAGAGGCAGGACCCACGTATTTGGCTTTGTCTCTCAATGGTTCAAGGTTTCCAAAGACGGAACCGTAAATGGTGAGAGGGTCGTCCACGGCACTGCGCAGATCGCCATCAAAGTTTTGGTCGGTGTAAAAGACGCCAGATAGTTTCTCTGTGGCCTTGTTCACGTAGATGTCTCCGCCCAGAACCACCACTCCCAAGGAAGGAAGGTTTTTGCTGTTGGAGCTGGTGGCGTAGTCAATGTCTCCAGCTAGAATGAGGTTGGCATCTTTGACGATCAAAGTCCAAGCTCCTTCCGGAACGGTGAGGCTGCTGAGGGTCAAGTCACCGGCGCTTCCGTCGTAGTACAGAATCCCACTGGTTGGGTTGTTGCTGTTGGTTAAAGCCAGTTGAAGTTCTGGCCAAGAGCTGAAACTATTTTCTCCGTTTGGATTGCTGAGTGCGTTTCTAATGGCCAAACTCACTTGAGTTTCTGTGGTGCTGGCGATGGTGGATTCGTCCCAGAGTTGGCTCACGCCACCCACAATTTCACAGACGTAAGAACTCAAGTTGCCGACAATGCCTTCGCCTTCACTGCTGCAGAAGGAGGTGCGGGCGAGCCAAGTTTCTGAACCAAGACTGGTCGTGGCGGAGTCTGTTGAAGAAGGAGAGGAGTCATCATTGGAAATCACGAGTCCGTCCACGTTTCGATATTCTTCACTGCGGTTGCCTGCGTCGTCTTTGTAGATGCAGGAGATGTCGGAACCTCCGTCGAAGGAGTCATTGAGGAAGACGTCTCCGCCGTTTCGAGTGACCAAGTAAGAACACAAAACCACGAGTTGAGCGTCGTCTTCTAGGGTGTCGATGGAGTTTTCATCCGTGTCGTAAACGTCCACGGCGGCATGGTTGGTGAATTGTTCGGTGAGACATTCATCGGTGCTGTCACAGTCGAGTCCGCTGTCGAGGATCCCCACGTAACGAACGCGGATCACGGCTCCTTCTTCAAGAGTGCCGGTGTTTTCTAGGATCACTTCATTTCCGCCGCTGCTGCTCATGCTGTTTTCGGCGTCGTAGCAAACGTCGGTGGAGTCCAAAGTTCGGTCTCCACTTTCTTCGTCGGTTTCGTAGGTGCAAGGGAAGATCATTTCAGATTCTCGGCTGTAGTTCACGCCGACGAATTTTTTGTAGACCACGAAGGGGCGGAAGTCTGAGTTGGGAATGGACTTAACTTCCGTTAGTAGGTCTGCGGAATACTCCTCGTAAAGTTGGTGGCTGCGAGGATTGGTTCCAAATCCAAAGTTGGTGATGGTTCCGTAGTCGTAGCTGTCTCCGGCGGCTTCTCCTTTCGTGAGTTCATTGGCAGAGCGGGCGAGTTTGATGTCTCCGTTTGAGTCACCGCCGCTGCCGAGTTCTCCGGACAAATTGCCGTCCCACATTTCGTCCGTGAAGACCACTTGGCCTTCGTCTCCGCTTGGGGTGTATTGAAGCGTGTAAAAGGCTCGGTCTTCATCGTGAGAGAAGAAAATGCCTTCGTCGCTGTAGGAATTTTTCTCTTCGGAAAAGTTGAAGGTGAAGATGAATTTTTCAAACAAACCGGCTACTCTTGGGGCTTCTTCTTCCGGGATTTTGAGTTCGTCGGAACAAGCGTTTTTGTGGCCTTTGATGTAAGCCCCAATTTCGGCATCCTCACAGATATTGTGGTAGGTCACGCAAATTTCTGCGTCTTTGTCCACGTCTTCAATCTCTAGAGTGCCTTCGTCTTCGTAGCTGGCACCGTCGTAATCGGCGGTGATGCTGTCGTCTTCACAGCCTTCGTAAGTGAAGACCACGGTTTGATTGTTGATTTGGGAGTCGATGTCCACACAGACTTCGTAATCCTCACCGATTTCAATGTCGTCCTCAGGATTGAATTCAAGGTCGATGCAGTAATTTGGGTGGCTGCCACCACCGGGAGGACTTCCTGGAGGGCTTCCGGGAGGTGAGTCAGGAGGTCCTGTTTGAGTGATCGTGTAGCTGGCCAAACAGTTGATTTCTGAACCTTCAATGTAAGCGGTCACGGTGTCTCCTGGCACGCCGTTGAGGTAGTGCACGGCGACGGAATCGTTCACGCCACTGACAGGAATTTCCAGGTGACCGTCCACTTCTGTGCTGTCCGTTCCATCGGCGTATTGGAGTTTGGCGGCCGTGCTGGTGCTGGTGTATTCCACAATCAAGTTTCCTTCCCAGAAGACGTCGCTTCCGCCCACGTTGATGTTGAGCGTGATGTCTTCCGCCACGTCGTCTCCGTAGGCGAGGGTGGTGCTGGTGTTGCCGAACGAATCGGTCATGGTGAGGTCCACGCAGTAGTTTTCTGGAGGGGTGAGGGTCACGGTTTCGCTGCAGACATTGGCGTCATCGGGGATGGCGCTGAGGGTGAAGCTGGCGCGACTGTTTTCTAAACAGACCGTGCCGGTGTAGGTGCTGGGCCCTGCAGGGAGTGGCACAGAAGCGGCATTGTCGGGTCCATTGCTGCCCACGGTGTCCACGGTCAAGGTGACGTCGGTTCCCATTCCGGTGGCCAGCATGGTTCCGCTGTAGCCCGCGGTGACTTCTAGAGTGAAATCCCAGCAAAGTTGTCCGTCGCTGTTGGTGTAGGATTCACTCAAAGTCAGTTCTTCACAAACGAGTACGTCTTCACTGGTCAAGCTGAGGATGGTGTCCAAACAGACTCCGGAAGTGTCGGCTTCGTCTTGCACGCTTAGTACGTCTCCAGGAGCGCCGGAGTAGTAGATGGTGGTCCCGGTGTATCCTGTTACGGTGCCCGTTCCCACGACGGTGGTTCCGGCCGCGTCTGAGTAGAATATGCCAGCGGCATTGCTAGAATTGATGGTGTAGGTGCTGCTGCGTCCGTCCGTCCAAGTGTCTGTCCAAGTGATTTCCACAGGAGTGGTGGCCGAATTTTCCATGTCCGCTGCAGGAATGTCGCCGCCACCATAAGAGGTGATTTCTAGGAGTGTACAGGCTGGAATTTCTTCATCGGCGATGGTTGGAATTTCTAGGGCACAAACTGGATCTGTGATGTGGGTGATGTATATGGTGGCGCCCGGAGTGAGGGTTCCTTGCAAGAGAATGGCTTCGTCGGCAAAAGCTTCAAATCCAGTTCCATAGGGGAGCAATGGATTTCCGAATGCATCTGTGAAGCTGCCGGTTCCATCTGAAGTACGGATCTCCCATGGGCCAGGGTCTGGCGTTCCATCTGTCCTGGTGGCTTCCCAGTCGAGGGCCAGGTTTCCGCTTTCAAGCGTGGTTTGTGTCACTGGTAAAGTCGTTGGGTCTGGGTCCAGCAAAGTGGCTAACTGACAGACTGGGACTTCAATTTCGTCGGCGATGGTTGGAATTTCTAGAGCACACACAGGATCGGTCATGTGGTCGATTGAGATGGTGGCTCCAGGAGTGAGAGTTCCTTGAAGTAGCAGTGCTTCGTCGGCAATGGAGAGAACTCCTGTTCCAAAGGGCGGGAGAGGGTTCCCACCCAAATCGGTGAAGGCTCCCGTTCCGTCTGAAGTACTGATCACCCATGGGCCCGGGTCTGGAGTGCCGTCGGTCATTGTCGCTTCCCAGTCAATCAGTAGATCTCCACTGCTGAGTGTGGTTTGACTCACTGGCAAGTTGGCTGGGGTGGGTTGCATTAAAAATGCTTCCTCACAGGCTGGAGTTGGAAACTCTGGAGTTTCGAGTACGTTGTACCAAAAGCCTGCTGTACAAGCATTGGCTACGTCGTCTTCGGCGGCGATTTGAACACGAGATCCTTCTGGGTCATTGCTGGAGTATTGAGTGGTCCAAAATGGTACGGTTTCTTCTTTGGCTAAAGTTGCACTATTCGCAACGGTTGTGGCGGCATCAAAGAGAGATTCGAAAAAGGAGAACTCATAAGTGGAACCTGCCGTGCTTCCGCTGGCGGTGTAGGTGACGTCGTAAGGCCATTCTTCTCCGTTGGAAGCTTCGGCACGGATTTCTATTTGTGTGTCAAAATCGGGATCTTGAGATCCAAGGTAACCACCCCCACTTCCTAGGCCACTGCTGCTCCCAGGTTCATTGATGTGTAAATCAGAACAATAAGGGTATTCCAGCTGAACCGTGCAGACTCCGCCGGGCGAGCCGTAGGCGTGGACCAAGAGAATGTCTCCGGGGCTGCTGACTCCGTAACGGGCGATGTTGGACGGTGTGTTGTCGGTCATTGGGACGAATACCATGTCCATGGCTTTTTGCATCCAGCTTCCGTTGGCATTGCTGGCGCGTAAACCTCCCAGTGGATTGGTTCCGTAGGAATAGGCTCGGTAGATGAAATTGGTGTCGTCTGTGATGTCCGTGCCGTCGGCTGAGTAGGCCTTGACGGTGAATTGTGTGGTGTCGTAAACGTCGTCCACGTTCACTTCATCCGGCGTGATGGTCAGGTGGTCGCAGGTGGGGCATTCGTAATTGGTGGTGACGGAAGTGGTGTGGACATTCCAGTGGAAGGCCGTTTCACCAGCTTCTTCAATGGCCTCCCAACACGCATCGCTGGAAGGGTTGCCACAGCTTTGGTCGTAGCGCCAAAATTGGACGTAGAGAGCGGAGTTGGTTGTGGCACTAGCCCCATTTGGTGCGTCGTCTTTGAAGACGACTTTTAAGGTTTCCCAAAAACTCCGGTCGTATTCAGGCGTGTCGTCGTTGGTGCGACCATCTCCGTCGTAATCATTTTTACCAGGAATGAAAGGTGTTCCTGTGCTGTCCGTGCGGCCGTATTCCCATTCCACATAAGGTCTTGCTGCGCTGGTGTTGACGGTGATTTTTGTACCGCCAGCACTGCTGAGAGTGGTGCCATCACAAGAAACATAGTCATCTTCACTTCCTGAATCGCTTCCGTCCGGAGAGCTGCATTGGATGGCATCCAAGTCGATGTTGTCCATGAAATCTTCCTCAAGATAAATCCTGAGTTTTTTTGCGACCATGTAGGTTTCATAGCCACTGTCGTAGTCGGTGGTGTTCACATAACCGTGGCGATGGTAGGCGTCTGTATCTGGGCAACTGATGGTTCCTTCGAGATCTTCAGAAATTGTGTCTAGTGAAGCACTGGAGCTCGCGGCGTGTACCAAAGACATTCCTAGGAAAGTTCCAAGAATGCTTGCGAGGATGGCGGTTTTGATCCAGTGGGTGATTTTCATGATTGGTTTTGCTTGAGAAGTTCGGTGGGGAGGCTTTTGCCAGAACCGTTGAGGTGTGAGCCATCTTCAGTGGTTTGAGCTGGCGTGCTGCAGGCGCTAAATGTTATTAGAACAAATATTGCTGATATTGTCAATTTTTTAAGATTCAAGTGGGTCATTTTTAATTGCTTAGGGGTGCGGCACTGCCGTTGTTTGAATTGCTGCCTTGGAATCCTCCACCGTGATTGCTACCGTCTCCGTCGTCGGTACTGCTCCAGCCTGCGCCTGAAACTTTTTCCCCTTTCCCGATTCCTGGAATGGAACTAGGGGTGACGTGAGCGGTGTTCCAGTCGAGGGCTTGTCCTGGTCGAATGGCAGCTACTGCGTTGGTTTCTGCCGCTCCAACGGCGATTTGGGCTGGCGTTGTTTCTGCGTATTTGAGTTGAGGGTACATTCCCAAAGCTGGGTTGACACAAGCTTCATAGAATCCAGTGAAGGCCACCCAATCGAGTTTAACGAGTTTTCCGTTCACGTCCGTGGAACCATTAATGTTGAGGTCCGTGATCCATTTTTTTGCATGGGCGGCTAGAGTCGGGTCTTCCGATTCATCTCCTGAGGCGAGCATTTTGGCCAGTTTTGTTTTTGTGCCTACACCAACAATGTCATCCGCTTCTTCCATGAAGCTGTATCCAGCACTGCTGGATAAAATGTTTTGAATGGGATCGGAATAGCGTAGGCTTTCTTTTTGAAGTTTTTCTTGGTCTAAAATTTTGGCGTGCATGTTTTTGACCCAAGTGTCATCTTTTCCAAATTTATCGGCTGCTTCTTTGATCGCACTTGCATTGCTTGGGTCAAAAGTGGTCAAGTCTAAAATTGGGCCGTCTAGGACTGGATTGTAGATTTTTGAGTAATTTTGGTCGCCTTTCTCGTGAATGGAAACAATGATTCGTGAGTTTAGTGGGGGAGTGCCTTTGTTTGCTTTCAGTTCATCAAGATTTGTCACGGTTTTGTAATGTTCCACCATTGGTTCGGCTAGTTCCTCTCCCAAACGGGCGGTAAGTGCAGCACTGGACCATTTCATCCACTTTTCAACTTGCTCAGGATTACTACGATTGGGACGTTCGGTCACCATGGCGTCATTCCATGCGAAGATGATCTGATCTGAACTTGGGTTTTCTACTCCATATTTTTTGTAGGCGGCAATCACCATTTGCTTGGTCTCTTCTGGGTCTCCAAAAAGTTCTGCGTAGTCGGTGTTGAATTGTTTGGAGAGGTCTTGTCCAACTTCTCTAGCTATGGCAGCTTCCTGATCAGTGAGTACAACGATTCGTTCATCTCTTTTCAGTGCCTTTTCCTGTGCCCATTCGGCTTCACTCATGGTTTTCACGTAGCTTTCGGCGGATTTTTTGCTCATCACGCCTCCTTTGAAGTCTGGGTCGGAAGTGATGGAGTTGGTTTCGGATGTGGTGAGAATTCGGTCGGCGTTTGTGGAGCCGGCTTTTGTTGCGCTGCTGAGTAGACCGTTTTTGTTTTGAGTCGCTTGGATGTGGGCTGTTTCGTTGTCGAAATCGCTGGGATTTTCGGAGTTATTTGTGGTGATTAAAATTCGGCGTTGACCTCCTGCAAAGCCCAGGGTTTCCACTTGAGTGAGAATTTTTACGATTGGAGTTTGAGTTGGATCAGCCGTTAAGACGCCAATTCTCTGTGGATCTGAATCGGTGATGAGTTTGATTCCTTCCCCGGCGTAAATGTCCACTGGTCCAGGTTTAAGGCTTGGAAAGCTGACATCCACCCAGTTTGGGCTCATTTTGTATTTAGCGAGACCGTTTAGCTGAGTATTTAAGTCGGTGACGGCCTCTCCTAGGCCAGTCATGGCGTCTGTACTTCTATCGCTACCGCTTCTTGAATCGCTCAAGAAAGTCGGAACTGGTGCAGTGTACATGTCAGCTGTCATGGTGAGGTCTTTCCATCGGTCTATTTTTTGATCTTTGCCGTTCATTTCTAGGTCATCATTTGGCAAATAGAAGCGTTTGATTCTGAATCCGAGGGCAATGTCAACGTAAACCCCAAGGTCATGGGAGCCTTTGTTTTCTTTTCTGCCCCAATTGAACATTCCTCCGACTCCTCCAACCTTAAGTTGTTGGTACCACTTGGTTTGGTTTTTCATGGCGTTTTGTTCAACCAGTTCATTCACGTAACCGTTCATGGCTTCTTTGGCAGCGATCCTTTGATTTTGAGTTAAGCCAGGCTGCGCGTCGATTTGGCCTTCTAGTGTAGTGCGTGCAGCTGTGATTCCTGCTGCATTTTCCACGATGTATTTATTCATCTTTTTGTTCAAGAGTTCTTCTATGTCTCTGGAAAATCCAAAGACTAGGCCAATGTTCATGAGGTCAATGTAGGCTCCAAGGTCCACGCCCCAGACGCTTTCGCCCAATTCTCGACGAACGTTCACGCCAGCTGAGGGGCCGGTGTTTTCTAGTCCATTTTCTCCTATGGCCCCATTCCAGTGCGCAAAAGCTTTGGCGTCCCATTTGCTCCATTTCACTTTGCCGTCTTCTTTTGGAAGGGGAACGTCCACGGTGACTCCAGCACGAGTTCTGAAAGCCAATTGTAAGCCATCTCGAGTGCCGTCTTCTCCCGCAATGAGTGTGGCTTCCAGGCTCACACCTTCGATGATTTCATAATGTGCACCGATGGCCGCTCTCACATAATCAGGGAAATTCCCACGTTCGGCAGGATCTTTGCCCAAATATTCTTCAAATAGAAATGTGATGTAGCCCGTTAGTTTTTGTTTGGCGTTTTCACGAGCATTTTCAATGTCCTTTTCTTCAAGACCACTTTCTCTCATGGCTTGGTCGAGTGCAATGTCCAGAGGAGTTTTCCCTCCCGACGATTTTTCTACACCATCTTCAATGTTGGTTGTGGCTTCGTACATTCCTAGCTCTTCGGCTGCCAGCAGCATGTCTCCGTGTTGGAAGGCTTCGATCTGGTCTTTGCTCAGTTGCGTTGTGTTGGTCAAAGTGTCTAAAGTTTGTGCCGTGTTTGCTTTTGTTTCCCTGAAGCCATGGCTTTCTAAAAGACCGTGGCTTTGCAGAGCATCGAGGGTGTTTCTGCCTTTTTTAATGCGAATATTGATGTAGTTTTTGAGGGCTTCATCGTTTCCTTCATTCATGGCCATTTCATAGGCGCGGGCTTCGGAAAGAAAGGGCAATGCGTCTCCGTTTAGGTCTCGTTGCTGGACTCGGCTCATCCAAGTGTCTGAGGTGACAATGGCGGCGTCTTCTTTTTCTTGATTCCAGAAAATTTTCTTGAACAGAGAGAGGCGCACGCCAGGTCCGAATTGTTTGTAGTCGTAGAGCTGATCCATCACGTGAGTTTGAGCAGGCTTTTGCCTTTCCCATCTTGAATGTTCAGTGTCTTTTGCGTCCATGATTTCGCTGATGGCGGTGGAGACATTCTTTTGGTTGGCTTTTAAAATCTCTAAAATTTTCGAACCGTTTTCTAGAACGGTGTTTGCATTGTCTTGTCCCAGTCCTTTTAATCGTTTGGATCCACTGTTTTCCACATTTTCAAGGTCTGAGACTTCCACTCTGCCAATTACGAGGTGGACACCTCTGTTGAAGGTGCTGTCCACCAAATCTTGGAGACTGGCTTCTTTGAGTCCGCCGTCGGAGAGAAATCCTCCGCGGATCATTTTCCAAACCTGATGACGGTCTAGGGTGTCGCCTGAGTATTGGCCGATGACTTTGGCCAAGGCGTCCAAGGCGCTTTGCATGTCTGTCGACTCTTCCAAAAAGTCCAACTGGTGGATTTGTTGGTAGGAAGTATCGCCGATTTTGTCGAGGCTGACAGGGCCTTCCGTCAGGGTTGATGAGTTGCCTCCGCTTGGAGCTGGACCTGCCAACACTGCGATTGGCTCGTCTAGTGTGAGTCTTGTTTTTTCAGCTCTTTTTGCAATGTTTTTTTCTTTCAAGCGCAAGAGTCTATCCACTCCATTCCTGTTGGTGGCGATTTCTCTTTCGCCCTTTGCACTTGCATGACTGGTCACTTTCAACATCATTTCTTTGTCCACGGCTTCTCGTGACTCAGGTTTGTGGCCTGGAGCTTTAGGTTGGCTGTCGATGTTGTGTTGAACGTCCATGTTGGTTTTTGTTTGTGTCGCTGTGACGGCGGGTGCTCTCTGACTTTCTGGCCTCGCTAAAGCGGGCTCACCCGAAATCGCCAGTCCAGTGAGTAGTGCAAGGGTGCTTCTGATGTTGTTGAATCCTTCCATCCTGTTTTTGAGTTTGCTAAGGGAATAGCTAACTCTACCAGATTTAACCTGGAAAGCAAGCCTAGCTTGTGCGAACGGGAATTTTCAGTGAGTGCCATACGGAAAATTAATCTCCATATTCTAGCACATTTGTCTTGCTTGAACAAGGCTTTCATCTGGTTTGCTCTTGGCAAAGGCGGCGGTGCTCGCCAGAATGAGTTCATGTCACTTCCTGTTCCCATCCTCATCACCAACTTCAAAGCCTACCAAGAGTCCACGGGGGCGAATGCGGTGGAGTTGGCCAAATTGCACGAAAGAATCGCGAATGAGTTGGGGGTGCATTTTGCGGTGGCGGGCCAGGCCATGGATCTCATGATGCTGGCGGCTTCCGTCTCCATTCCGGTTTTTGCTCAACACGTGGATGGCATTGGCTACGGGGCTTACACGGGTTCGGTCCCTGTAGAAATTGCCCACAACATCGGCGTGGACGGATCCATGCTCAATCACTCCGAATGCCGAATTTCTGATCGACAAATTGAAGCGGCTTTGGAAGATCTTAAGAAACTGGGAATGCTGTCTTTGGTTTGTGCCGAAAACGACGAAGAAGGTCACAAGTTTGCTCTCATGGGGGCGGATTTTATTGCGATTGAACCGCCAGAATTGATCGGAGGGGATATTTCTGTTTCCACGGCGCAGCCGGATTTGATTCGCCGGTCGGTGGAGAAAATCGGTCCGGGAAAAGTGATTGTGGGAGCGGGTGTTAAATCCGCGGAAGACGTGAGAATCGCTTTGCAGTTGGGAGCGGTGGGGGTTTTGGTGGCGAGTGGCGTGGTGAAGGCGGCGGATCCGATGGCTGCTTTGCGTCAATTTGCGCTTGGTTTGAAGGGCAATTCTTAAGTCTTGCTTATGGTTAAGAAAATTAGATTGCATTGGTTCAATTACGCTTTGGCTTTTTTCCCAGCGCTGTTTCCTTTGTACCTCATGCGTGGGACGATTTTAGGAATTCCCAGCACCGTTCCTGAATTGGTCTTGGGCGTTCTTTTTCTGTTTTTTTTCTTCAAAGAGCGAGTTTGGAGTCCTTTGTTTTGGCGCATTCACGGTCGACGACTGTTTCCTCTGCCGGTTTTGATTTTTATTGGGGCTGTTTTTTTGTCTTTGGCCAGCCACTATCCTCCAAATATTGAAATGTTGGGAATCTTGAAGGGCTGGATTTTAGCTCCGCTCCTGTATTTTGGGATGATGAGGGTGGTTTTTTACGAAAAGCCTTCACTGATTCGGGTGGCCGTGCTTTCCATGCTTTTGGGTGGGGTGGTCTTGAGTTTTATGGCTCTCAATCAGGTTTTCACGGGCGAGTTTTTGACGGCCGATGGGCGAGCCAGCGGGCCTTTTGAGTCGGCGAACTATTTGTCTTTGTATCTGGGGCCTCTGTTTGTTTATTCGGCTTTGGCTGCTTTTCAGAGTCAAAATTCACGTGAGCGCTGGGCCTTTGCTTTGATTGCGTTGGTTTTTGGAGCCGCTTTGTATTTTAGTTTTTCTTATGCGGCCTGGATTGCGGTGTTCACTGCGGGATCTTTGGCATTTTTAAATTGGTGCCATGGTCAGTCAAAGCTTTGGTTTTGGCGTGGCATTTTTGGCCTTGGGATCCTCGGCTTCCTCTTGGTGCTTTCTCAAATGGGAACGGACAAGTTTCAGCAATTTTTTGAATTCAGCGAAAGGTCTTCCTCCAGCGTTCGTTTGGAGGTTTACCAGATTGCTTTTGCCATGATTCGTGAAAATCCTTTGTTTGGAATTGGATTGGGGGCTTTTGATTCTTTGTACTCAGCAATGGCCTCAAGGGTTTTGGGACACGCGCCTTTTGAATGGGTGATGATTCATCCTCACAATGTCTTTTTTGCCTTTTGGATCAATTTGGGGCTTTTGGGTTTGGTCTCCGTGGGGCTTTTCATTTGGAAGTCTGCGGCTTGGCTCAAAGAAAAATCTCGGCACGGACAAGGCTTGGTTTTCTTCATGCTGCTGACCACGCTCATCCACGGCTTTTTTGACACGCCCGTCTTTAAAAATGACCTGGCTTTTCAGTTTTGGCTTTTCTTGGCGATTTTGCTTTAGGGTTTAGGGCCTAGGCAAGAGGCAAGTGGAAGAACTTTTTCACAAAGTCTTTCATT
>CAYGAB010000014.1:0-12804 GCA_964347725.1 uncultured Candidatus Peribacteria bacterium
GACACCATGTTTAATCTGGGGAAGTGGCTTCCGAGGGATTCTTTTTTGATCTTCAATGAAACCAAAGTTTTTCCGGCACGGATTCACGGGACACTAAATGGAGGAAAAGAAGTTGAACTTTTGATCATGAGTTTTAGCGACAAAGAAGTTCGGGCCACGGCAAACCGCAAAATGAAAGCAGGAGATCGAGTTTTTTTGCCAGAAAATGTCAGCTTTGAGGCCTTGGAAACTCAAGAGAAGATTTTTGTTTTTCGATCTTCTGTGGACGCGGCGGTTTTGCAAAATTTGCTTGAAAAACACGGAGAAACGCCCCTGCCCCACTACATCCAAAGCCCTTTGCCAGAAGTGGTTTTGAGGGAAAAATATCAGAGTGTTTTTGCGAAAAAGACGGGATCGGTGGCGGCTCCCACGGCTTCTTTGCATTTTACCCCTGAATTGCTGGACAAGTTGGAGGCAAATGGACACCCCAGTGTTAAAGTCACTTTGCACGTTGGCCTGGGAACTTTCGCCCCCGTTTTACCCGAGCATTTGGCGGAAAATCGCTTGCACTCGGAAATGTACGAAATCGAGAGCCAAGAAATGACCCTCTACAAACACTTGCGTGGCGAAGGTCGATCCGCCATTGCGGTTGGCAGCACGGCCACACGAGCCATGGAAACGGCATTGCGCACTGGTAAAAATTCCGGTGAAACAGAGATTTTTATTCGCTCACCTTATGAATTCCAAGCCATCGACGGACTGCTCACCAATTTTCACCTGCCGGGCTCTTCTTTGATGATGTTGGTGCAGGCTTTTTTAGAGTGGAAAGGCTGTGAAAAATCGCTGGTGGAGCTTTATGAAATCGCCATCCAAGAGAAAATGCGTTTTTACTCTTTTGGAGATGGAATGTTGATTGTGTAGAAATTCTCAATCAGGTTCATGCCCATCTCCGTGCCCACGCTTTCGGGATGAAATTGGAGTCCGAACAAAGGCAGGGTGCGGTGCTGAATGGCCATGATCACTCCATCTTCCGCAGTGGCCGTGACTTCAAAAGCCGCTGGAAGTGTGGCAGGATCGACCATTAGAGAATGATAGCGCATCACCGCAAGTGGATTCGGAAGGCCTTTGAAGAGTCCGCTGCCCTTGTGTTGGATCAAGTTCCGTTTGCCGTGCATGGCCTGAGGCGCATGGACCACGGAAGCTCCAAAAAACTGAGCCAAACCTTGATGCCCCAAACACACGCCTAAAATGGGGATTCGTGTGTGAAAATATTGCAAAACTTCGGCACAAATTCCAAAGTCTTTCAGGTTGGCGGGATGCCCCGGACCGGGAGAAATCACCAAATGCGTGGGAGCCATTTTTTGGATTTCAGCCACCGTGATTTCGTCGTTTTTCTTGACGATGACTTCCCCGCTCGCTTGGGCCAAATAATGAGCCAAAATGTGCGTGAAAGAATCGTGGTTGTCGATGAGGAGCGTTTTGTTGGCCATGCGCTTAAATTGCAGCAAAGCCTTCAAGATTGCAAGAAGGGGGATTTTTTGATATACTGTTAGGATTTTTGGAAATCAAAACCATGAAACACAAAAAATTACTGATTGGATTGCTCTCACTCACCGTCCTGGTCGCCCTGGGTGGCGTTTGGATGACAAAATCGCAAGATCAACTGCAAGGAAAATTCAGCATTGGAGATCTGACTGCTACTCCTGGTAGCATTGTTGGTCTGGGTGAGATTACCAGTGTTGGATCTGGAAAAGATTGGGTCAGTCTGCTTTCTACCGAAAAGCTTGCTGAACTCCTTGGAGATCTTAGAGACAAACCAGGTGCTTCCGACATTAGTGAGTCTGGCCAGGAATTGGTGACTTATGCTGAAAGCGAAACTGCCAAGGTGCAGGATTTTGGCGAAGCCATCACCATAGGATCAGAAACGGCGCAAAAGGCCTACGATTCTGGCGACACCACCACTTTGACCGTGGTCCGCGATATTGCCGTGGGCAATCTAGAACAAATGAACGAATCCATGGATCTGCTCGATGCGATTCAAGCAAAAGCCACCCTAGAACTGGAGTGGTATCAAAATCGCTACGATTACGTTTACGACACTTTCACGGAGTGGGCAACGGAATTGCAAGATGCCTATGCCGAGTACAATTCTCATCTCGACATCTACATCCAATATTTCCCAAACTACTACAAAGAAGGCATGACTCCCGACGATTTAAAGACAGTTTGGAAGGACCTTGAAAAGGCACATGAGGACTGTCTTTCTTCTGGTGGATCAAACTGCGACCAATACACCGACGAAGATCGTGCTTATGCCATTGGCGACAACAACCCCACCATCGATCAAGCTGAGGAATATTATGACATAGGAAACATGTACTACTCAGCCTGGCAGGACAGCCTGACCGCTTGGCAAGGCTACGGCGATACAGTGACCGATTACCGCAAAGAACTTTCCGATGCTCAAGCGATTTCTGACTCTGTTGCAACGGAGCTGGCGACGGCGCAAAGCGTAGCAGATGCAGCCACCTTGACCGTCCAAGCCATTCGAGCTTTGGACTTCAACACTTGCAAAAACCTCACCCTGACTCCCGACTCTTATGCCATGAGTGCAGACGAAACCAGTGCCGATTTCAGTTTTAAAATCCTGGTAGAGGCCAAAAGCAGTGCTCCTTGGGTGGACCCATTGGCGCTGGAAACCAGTAGTTATGGGAGTTTCAGTTACGATGGAGAGCTTGGTAGCCCACTCAACATTGAGCTGGGCTCAGAGACGGAAATTGAAGTGGAATTCTCAGGTGGATCTGTGGGTGAAATCATCAGCGTGAGTCTTGGTTCCGACTGTTTGGAAACGTTTGAAATCACTCAGTCCACGGCCCTTGCGGACACGACACTCCCCTCAAGTACTGCGACGATTGATATTGGAAGTATAAGTGCTGAGGAAGAAGAAACGAGCACCGCTGAAACGGATGTGGCAGAAACAAGCACAGAAAGCGACGCTGAGAGCGACACTTCAACTGATTCAACGGCGACCGTGGATACGGACACCACCACGGACACCGATGGCGACGGACTCACGGACAGTGAAGAAGCCGGCTACGGGACGGACCCCAGCCAAAGCGATGCCGATGGAGACAAGCTCAATGATTATTGGGAAATCTATTACAAAACCGACAGCACCAATGCAGACAGCGACGGAGACGGAACCGACGATTACACGGAAATCATGCAAGGAACGGACCCCAACAGCGCCACGTCTTACCCGAGTTCGACCACTTCCAGTTCGACAAGTGATTCCGCCAGTTCGACAAGCTCGACTGCTGAGAATACGAGTTCCACAAGCACGACAAGCAGCAACCCTTTCACAGACGTGAGCGAGACCGATTGGTACTACGAAAATGCCATCTACAATTACGAACAAGGCTACATCAAAGGAACTTCTGAAGGAATTTTCAGCGGATCCAACACTTTGAATCGCGCGCAGGCCATCACGGCGATTGTGCGTTTGAGTGGCAAAACTTTGACCACAGGCACGGGCGGATTTGGAGACGTGAAGTCTGGCGATTGGTTTTCTACTTACGTGGCCACAGCCGAAAGTGAAGGCTGGATCGACGGAGATTATTTCAATCCTTCTTCCCCCATCACTCGTGGCGATTTCATTTTGTGGTTGGTGAGAAGCACCGGAAAAACCTGGTACGGATTCACGAGTGACGATTTATTCGACGATGTGGAAACCACGGATTCTTGGTCTTGGGCCATTGCCATTGCCAAACGAGACGGCGTTTTGGAAGGTTACGATGACAACACCGCTCGCCCTTATAAAAATCTAAAACGCGCTGAGTTGGCCGCCTTCATTGAGCGTGCCGCCACCGCTTGGTGATCAAAAAAACATGAACATACACTTAAAAACCATCCCAAAACTTCTGAGCTACGCCATGCCATTCTTGGTCTTTGGATCCTCTGCGTTTGCGTCGTCGGCCACTTCTGAGGAAGCGCTCGCCAGCGCCAAAGAATCCATGAGTCTAGCGAGAATCGCTTCACAAGCCGCTTGCGAATCCACAGCTCTGACCGAGATTGAAACTTATCTTGGAGAGGCTCAAAGTCACGCCCGAGAAGCTCGCGCCTATTCGGATGAGGTTCCTGCTTTGTACAGCGCAGAACTTTTGGAATCGGGCGAAGCTTACAAAGCTCCTGAAGAAAGCACTGGCCTGGAAACCGTCGAATTTGAGATTGAATACGACACCTCTAAAAAAGCCTCTACCACCGAGGCCAAAGGATTGCCGGGCGCACTGACCGAAAGCGACTCCTCCGTTTTACCTTCTAGCTCAAAACCATGACCACAAAAACTAAAATCGAACTTGGATTTCTTGTCCTCTCCGTCCTGATTGCCGTGGGAAGCCTCACGCAAACGGAGTGGTTTCAGGGAAGTTTGAGTGGTGTGATTCCGGGAGTCGGAGACATCGTCGTTCTTGACCCAACGGCAGGCATGAGTACTTCAGAAGCCGCCGATTACTACGCCACCGAAGCAGAATCCGCCGCTGAAGAAGCTCAAGCCTGTTACGACGCAGCCGCCACTGAGGCCAACCACCCCGATTATTCAATTCGCTCTTTTTCTTACAGTCCTACAACGGACGATGTGACGGTGGAAGTCTGTGCCATTGACTTGGGCACCACAGGTTATGAC
Organism: uncultured Candidatus Peribacteria bacterium; assembly: GCA_964347725.1. Lineage (GTDB taxonomy): Bacteria > Patescibacteriota > Gracilibacteria > UBA1369 > 2-02-FULL-48-14 > CAYGAB01. The sequence continues at coordinate 4,661 of CAYGAB010000014.1, forward strand.
CCCAGCGTGGACATTTCTTTGGGCCTCAATTTTTACACGGACCCCACCGGGGCCAGTGGGGCAGCCCAATTGGAACACTTTGTTTTTAGCGCAGGTTCACTGACGGAAGGCTGTGGCAATCTTGGAATATTTGAGAACATCACTCAGCTGTTTGATCTCAAGGAACCGGGGACTTACAATTCTTACTTTTTCATTGACGACACTTCAGCTCAAGAAGAAAGTGACTCCACCAACAATGCCTTTGAAGAGTTGCTTGTTTACGAAGGCACTGACCCTGCTCTGACGGAAGTCACTTACGACGAAACGGCGGGCACGGTCACGGCCAAAATGTGCATGGCCACCGGCGCCATTCCGAGCAGTTATGATCCTTTGTTTGTGGACTACATTTTGCTCGACAGCACGGGTGCTAGAGTAGGTGCCGCAGAAGTAGAAATGGACCTCACCGATTTGGCCAGCACTGGTTGTGGAGAAGCTGTTTTGATCAGTTCCATTGCTGGACTGGAAGGCATGACCTTAAAAGTTGACTCCAGCCTGATCAATCGAGATGCCAGTTACTTGGAAGTCAGCACCGAGAACAATCGATTGGAAACTGATTTGGTGATTGCTGCTTTGGAAACTGAAACGGACAGCAGTGCGGACACGTCCACAGACAGCAGCACGGAATCAACCGATTCGACGACCGACACAAGTTCCTCAACCGACACAAGCAGCAGCACCGATTCGTCCAGCAGTTCTTCCGTCACCACGGATGCCGACGGCGATGGATTGACCGTGGTTCAAGAAGCGTATTACGGCACGGACGACACCAACAAAGACACGGACGGCGACGGCTACGACGACTACACGGAAGTCACCGCAGGAACGAGCCCAATCGATCCATTGGACTATCCGTCCAGTTCTAGTTCTTCCAGTTCCAGTAGCTCATCGTCCAGCAGCAGCTCTAGCTCTACCAGCACTTCTTCCTCATCTTCCAGTCTTTCCGCCAAACTTTTGGCCATGGAAAACCCTTACAAAGACGTGGAAGAAAGCGATTGGTACTACGAAAATGCCATCTTCAACTACTACTTTGAATTCATGACGGGCACCTCAAAAGGACATTTTGACGGAACCGCAAAACTGAATCGTGCACAGGCGATCACGGCGATTGTGCGATTGAGCGAAACCACCCTCAAATCTGGCATTGCGTTCCGCGATGTGGAACCGGATTCTTGGTACGGCGATTACGTCTACACGGCCGAACAAGAGGGATGGATAGACGGCGACTACTTTAATCCGACATCTCCCATCACTCGTGGCGATTTCATTTTGTGGATGGTTCGCAGCACGGGCAAAACCTGGTACGGCTACGAGAGTGAAGATCTCTTTGACGACGTTTCAAAAAGCGACGGATGGTCTTGGGCCATTGCCATTGCCAAACGAGATGGCGTTTTGGAAGGCTTTTCCGATGACACCGCCCGCCCTTACAAAAATCTCAATCGTGCCGAAATGGCCGCTTTTATCCAACGCGCTGCCGAAGCGTGGTACTCCGATTCCTATGAAAATTAAATCCATCCTCACCTACGCAATGCCTTTCTTGGTTTTCAGTTCTTCCGCCTTTGCGGCGTCCACCGCGTTGACCGCCGAAGAATTGGTGGATTTGGCCAAAGAATCCATGGAAGAAGCGCGCTTTCAAGCCGAAACCGCTTGCACGGAAGGCAAGACTCTCAGCATTGTGGAAGCCACGAACTCAGCCGCACAAGAAGCTGCCGAAAAAGCACGTGGTTACGCCGATGAAGTTGCTTTTCTTGAACCCTCCACGGCCGATGCTACGGAACCTTCCACCACCACCGTTGAGGTGCCTGAAGAAGAAGATCCCATCATTCTTGTCACTCCAACAGAGATAGAAATTGATCTTCCTGAATCCACGGGTGGGCCTGGAGCTTTGCCAGGCGGTTTTCCTGGTGCGCCAGGAAGTGGTATCGACCTAGATTCCTTGGGTGACTTCAAAGACAGCACCGTTGAAGTAACCGCGGATCAGACCACGATGGAGTTTTAGGAAGAAAGGTTTATTGTTGGAAGCTGCTTTTTGGAGGCATTTCAAATACATCTGTTGCTTGTGTATTTGCTCCAGTGTCATCGGACTGTTTTGACTGTATTTCTGGAAGCAGATGATTCAGCCTTTCGAAAACGTGTCGGTTATTTTCCAGCAACCGAGCACGTATTTCTTCAGAAATTTCTGTGTTTTCACGGACCCACTGGAGAAGCTCACGGTACAAAGAAATTGATTCTGTGAGAGCATTGACCTTGATTTGTCCACTGTCAATTCTTGTCAATTTTTCATCCAATTTAGCTTGGCGTTTTGAATACTCCTTCCAAAAATGGTCTGACATGAAGGTTTCGTTTTTTTCAACATTGTTCATACTTTTGTGCAAATGGATCCGCTTATTCTAGCACATTTTTGGCTTTTTTGCTAGATTGTTGTCATGGAAAATCATTTGGATTTGATCAGAAATTTTTTGGACGAAAGTGCGGCGCTTGGAGAAAAGGCGGTGCTGGTGGTTTGTGGGCCCACGGCGTCGGGAAAGACGGCGCTGAGTTTGGACTTGGCGGAAACTTTCAATGGAGAAATCATTTCGGCGGATTCGGCGCAGGTGTATCGAGGAATGGACATTGGGACGGCCAAAATCACGGCGGAAGAACAAGCTCGCGTGAGGCACCATTTGATCGACGTGCGAAATCCAGATGAATCTTTCACCATGGCCGATTTTAGACGTGAGGGCACGGCCGCGATTGAAGACATTTTAGAGCGTGGGAAACTGCCGATTTTGTGTGGAGGAACGGGGCTCTATTTGGATTCCATCGTGGAGAATTATCAAATGCCCGTGGCTCCACCAATTCCCGAATTGCGAGCAAAATTGGAAGCCGAAGCCCTGCAGCATGGAGTTGAATTTGTGCATGAAAAATTGGCAGCGCTGGACCCGGAAAAAGCTCGGCTCATTCATCCGAATAATCTTCGTTATGTGATTCGCGCGATTGAAATTTTTGAGCACACGAAAGGGCTGGTCGTCGGAGGAAAGGGCAAGCCAGCTTATCGAGTTTTTAAAATCGGAATCGATTGGCCTCGGGAAGTGCTGTACGATAGAATCAATCGGCGTGTGGCAGCTCAAATTCAAGAGGGACTTCTCACCGAGATCAAAGGACTTTTGGACCTTGGATTTTCGCCCGAATTGCAGTCCATGCAGGCGCTGGGTTATAAGGAATTGGTGCCCTACGTTTTGGGAGAAAAACCCTTGAGTGAGTGTCTGGACACGCTCAAACAAAGCACCCGCAACTACGCCAAACGACAACTCACTTGGTTCAGAAAAGACAAGAACATTCACTGGATAAATCATGCATCTTAAATTCAAAGAACTCCTGGAGATTTGCGCCAAATTGCGTGGCGAAGGCGGCTGCCCTTGGGACCGAGAACAAACTCTCAAATCTTTGGTGCCTTGCCTCTTGGACGAATCGCAAGAATTGGCGGAAGCGATTGAAAGCGGTGACCACGTTCACATCGCGGAAGAAATGGGCGACGTGCTTTTTAACCTGATCATGATGGCGCAGATTGCATCAGAAACCGGTCACTTCAACATGGAAACGGTGATGACAAAAAACGCTGAAAAACTGATCGAACGTCACACTTGGGTTTTTGGCACGGACACCGCCACCACGGCTGAGGAAGCTTTGGTGCTTTGGAAGAAAAACAAGGAAAAGAAACGCAAATCGGCATGACACATCCTGAAAAAAAATGGCAACTCAAGCACGAACGGCAAGCTGATGAGAGTTTGTGGTCGGCTTTGGTGCATGCACGGCAGATTGAAGACCCGGCGACTTTTTTTTGTGAGGCAAATTTTGAGGACTTGCACGATCCTTTTTTGCTCCATGGGATGGATGAAGCCGTGGCACGAATTCTGGAAGCGATTTCAAACAAAGAGCGGATCGTGATTTATGGCGACTACGACGTGGACGGAACCAGTGGAAGTGCTCTTTTGATCCACACGCTGCGCTGGCTGGGAGCGGAAGTGTCCTACCGAATTCCTCATCGCCGAGAAGACGGCTACGGTCTGCATGAAAAATACGTGTGTGAACTTTTGGACGCTCAAGTAAAAGTGCTGATCACCGTGGATTGTGGAATTTCTTGCGCCAAAGAAATCGCCATGGCGGAGTCGGGCGGCATGAACGTGATTGTGACCGACCACCACCATTTGCCAAAAGAATTGCCCAAGGCTTTTGCGCTTTTGCATCCGCAGCTCTCACCCGATTATCCTTTTCACGAATTGTCCGGAAGTGGCGTGGCCTTCAAGTTGGCCTCGGCTCTTTTGATGGCTGAAGGAATGGAAGAAAAAATTCCGCTCTTGGTGGATTTGGCGAGTTTGGGAACCGTGGCCGACTGTGTGCCTTTGCGTGGGGAAAATCGAGTGCTCGTGAAATTGGGCTTGCGGCAAATGCAAGAGACTCGTTGGGACGGACTCCGTGCGATTTTGGAACAAGCCAAAGCGTGGGGAAATCCCTTCAGCAGTGACACCATCGGCTTTCAAATTGGCCCAAGAATCAACGCCTCTGGCCGGATGGATCACCCTTACTGGGGTCTGCAAACTCTGATTTCTGAAGGAACGGAGGCTCGGCAGAAAAGTCAAAAACTGGAGGAATTGAACCAAGAACGTCAGAGTTTAACGAAACAAATTCATGAAGAAGTGGAGGGCTCGCTGGACTTGAGCCAGCCCATTTTGATCGCCTGTGGGAAAGATTGGCCGAGCAGCATTGTGGGTTTGATCGCTGGGCGGATTCAAGAAAAATACGGCAAACCGACTTTGGTTTTGGAAGACAAGGGCGAGCGTTTGGTGGGTTCGGCACGCAGCATTCCTGGGCTCAATATTGTGAATTTAATTGGCAAGGCGGCAGCGCATTTGGAAAGTTTTGGCGGACACGAACAAGCGGCGGGCTTCCATTTGAAAAAGAACGAATGGCAAAAAGTTCAGGAACTGTGGCTTCAGGAAGCGGTGGCTCATTTTGAAGCGCATCCGCTGGAACGGATCGTGAACGTGGACAGCCAGCTCTACGGCACCGACTGCACCGTGGAAACTTTGGAGCGCATTGAGGGTTTTGCGCCCCACGGAATTGGGAATCCTGCTCCTCTTTTTTTGCTGGAAAAGGCTCAGGTTTTGGAAGCTCGACGGATTGGCAAAGACCAAAGTCATTTGAAAGCTCTGCTTTCTTTGGATGGATTTCAGATAGAAGCCATTGCCTTTGGAATGGGCGAACGACTCGACGAATTTTCCGCCGCCACCGAATTTTTAGTGCAGCTCGAAAAAAACGAATGGCAGGGCGAGACTCGCATCCAATTGAAGATGGTGGATTTTAGGTGAGGAGGGCTCATTCAATGACAAACATTGGGCCTCGCGCCTCATCTCTGATTCTGCCGTGAGCCAATCTTCGGTTGTCGAAAATATAAAGGTCTTGTGGCGTCAAAGAAATGCGTTGCAGGGTTGACGCTGCGGCAATGAATTGGGTTTGACATACGTGAACAATGCTTGGGCTAAGTGTTTGAAAGAATAATTTTATTTCCCAACCTGCTTGGATTAGATCATCTGTTGCAATGCCTCCAACCAATGGAGCTTGGCGAACAGTTGTGATGGCCTTCACCAAAGTAGGATCTAAAAGTGACATAGCGTCACATTGCTGCGCAAAAAGTCTCATGTCTGCCAAGGAACATGCAAAGTGACCCTTAAATCCAAGAATTGGATCTGGCACCATTACCATGACATGTGGCACAAAAACATTTGAAGTTTTTGGTGAACAATCCACATGCACCACGTCATCTCTTTTCTGCCTTACCCCTAAATCGCTAAAGGCATGTTGAAACAACTGACTTGAATCTGAATTCCAAACTCCTCTATGTTTCCCCTGGGTTCCGCCCTGAAACAATCCACGAATAACCCAGCCAGCGTGCTTGGAAAGAATAGTTTCGAGATCTGCTTCGACTTCACTTTTTGGCATCAATTCCTCTGGCTTTAGCAGTTCTGGTCCGGATTTTCTTTTGTGGTGCACGGCGGAAAGGGCGAGTCGTGCCAAATCCCACCTCAAATCCTCCACGGCCTGAGTTTCCAAAATGAAACCATCTGGAGCTGACTCGGGTATGGCTGGACCCATTGGCGCAGAATTTTCTGAAATTTTGAGATAATTGAGCATTTTGTCCACAAAAAGAACTCAATGTATCATGGCGGCTTTTGTTACGTCTATTGCATCTCTACAACAATTGCGTTAGAATGCCAGCTTATCTTTTTTCTGTCATGTCCACTTTGTCCATTCGTCGTTGGGTGGAAAGGGAGCTTGAGACTTGATAAGGTTAAGAAAAAATGGTATAATAACAAGATTAGCCCGAAGAAAAATGACTCTCGTTGACTCAAACCAAGCTTTAGACCTGCTCAGAAAGGCAAATCGGATTTTGATTGCGCCGTCCACTCCAGATGGAGATTCAATAGGAAGTGCCCTGGCCTTGATGTTGGTGCTGCGCCGGCTGGGCAAAGAAGTCACCGTGGTGAGCGTGGCCCCCACTCCTGATTATTTGGTGTTTTTGCCGCACACGGAAGAGATTCAAAGTCAAATTTCAGGTTCAAAAGATTTCGTGATTTCACTCGACATTGATCAAACCGAAGTCGACCATCTCAAATACGAAGTTGAAAACGGAAAACTCAAGATCATCGTCACGCCAAAAAATGGACGTTTCACTCAAGGAAATGTGAGTTTTCCTGCTGGAATGCCTCAATTTGATCTGATTGTCACGGTGGACACGGGTGACTTGGTGCAACTCGGAAAGCTAACAGAAGACTATCAGGATTTGTTCAAGAACACGCCGATGCTCAACATCGACCATCATTCTTCCAATGGAAAATTTGGGACCTACAACTTTTTAGATTTCAAAGTCTCCTCAACGACTCAAATGCTCGTGCCGATTTTAGAGGCTTTTGAAAAAGAATCGGGCGAAAAATTGATCGACGACGACGTGGCGACTCTGCTTTTGACAGGTCTAGTGACGGACACGGGCAGTTTTCAACATTCCAACACCACGCCGGAAGCCTTTGAAGTGGCCGCCCAACTTTTGGACCGAGGCGCTCGTCAGCAACAGATCATCAAGCACATTTTTAAGACCAAGAGTTTGGCCACGCTCAAGCTGTGGGGCCGCGTGCTTTCCAAAATTCAATACGACCCTGAACTCAAACTCACCTACTCCACCATCACTCTGCAAGACCTCGCCGACACCGGTGCCGAAAGCGACGATTCTGGTGGAATCATTGACGAACTCATGACCAACGCGCCGGGCGCAGAAATCGTGATGTTGCTCAAAGAAAAAGAACCTGGATTTGTGTCTGGAAGTTTCCGTGCTCCGGGACAATTGGCCGACGTGAGCCAAGTCGCGTCTCGAATGAATGGAGGCGGACACAAAAAAGCGGCCGGATTCAGAATTCGCGAAAAAACCATGGACCAAGCTCTTGAGACAGCTTTGGACGTGGTTCGTGTCTACATGGCAGAGGTGACCACTCCATCCGAAAGCTCCACCACGCTCTTCCCGGGCCTGGCTTCCAAACCGCAAGCTTCCATTCCAAAACCTTCTGAAGGCGGTGAGGACATGTTGTTGGAAGACTTCAAAAAACGCCAAAACCCTCCCGTTCAAGATCCAAGCGTAAAATTCTTTCAAGACGCGGACGGACAAATCCCGCCCAGTGCCACTCAAGAACCCACGGTGGGAGATGTGCTGCTAAAAATGGGCCAATAAATCTTCGGCAAAATCCACATTGGAATGGATGGCACGCACGTCTTCGTCGTCTTCCATTTTATCCATGAGCTTGAGGATTTTTTTTGCTTCGTTCAAGTCCGTGATTTTGAGGTCTTCTTTGGCTTTCCAAATGAGTTCATCTTTTTCGACTTTGAAACCTGCGGCTTCCATGGCTTTGCGCGCTTCTCCCAAGTGATCAGCGGCGGCGTAGACTTCCCATTTTCCTTCCTCATTTTTACTGAGGTCATCGGCTCCGCAGTCGATCAAACTCAACTCAGCATCGTCATTAGAAGTGGCTCCTGTGTCCACCAAAAGAAAGGCTTTTCTGTCGAACTTCCACCCCACACTTCCG
>CAYGAB010000014.1:12814-13636 GCA_964347725.1 uncultured Candidatus Peribacteria bacterium
ATCCAAAAGTGCCTTCGTTTTTGGTGACGGCAATTTTCAGGTTGGTGAGGGAGCGATTTTTGTTGTCGGTCAGTACTTCCACCATGAAAGAACTTCCGCTCGGCCCGAGGATTTCATACGTGAGTTCTTCAATGATCGCAGAGTCTTTGTCTTCACCGGTTCCTTTTTTGACGGCGCGGTCGATGTTGGCATTGGGGACGTTGTCGGCTTTGGCACGGTCAATGGCAATGCGTAAAGTCGGATTCATTTCTGGGTCGCCACCACTTTGCGCCGCCACGGTGATGGCCCGAGCGTGCATGGTGAAAATTTTTCCGCGCTTGGCGTCAATGGCGCCTTTTTTGTGGCGAATGGTCGCCCATTTGCTGTGTCCGGACATGATTCAGGAGGTTAAGAGAGCGTTGCTTTGATGCGTCGAATCCCGGAAGAGCTGGATTCTTCTTTGACGATTTTGAAATGTTTTCCCAGTTGTCCCGTGTGGTCCACGTGAGGCCCTCCGCAGATTTCTTTGGAAAAATCACCCATGAAATAGACCTTCACTTTGCCGTCCAATTCGCCTTCGTATTTGTCCACAAAAACACCCGTGGCTTCAAGTTTTCTGGCGTCCTCCACCGTCATTTCTTTGAAGGAAATTGGGTAATCGGCGGCCATGGCGTCGTTCACAATTTTTTCCACTTGAACGATTTGATCCGGCGTCATTTTGTCGGGATGATTGAAGTCAAAACGCAAACGCTCTTGAGTGATGTTGGAGCCTTTTTGTTCCACGTGCTTGCCCAAAACTTGGCGCAGCGCTTCCAACATGAGGTGGGTCGCCGTGTGCAATTT
>CAYGAB010000015.1:0-6895 GCA_964347725.1 uncultured Candidatus Peribacteria bacterium
GATCATGCCTCTGGACCTTTTCCCCACCAGCATTCAAACCGTGCTGAACTGGACGCCTTTCCCCTACATTTACTACTTCCCCGTTCATCTGTTGCAAGCGGAGCAACTCACGCCAGAATTGATCCAAGGATTTTTCATTTCTGTGGGCTACACGGTGGTCTTGTTCATTTTACTACGAATTTTGTACCATCAAGGTTTAAAAACTTACGAAGCGGTGGGCCGCTGAACGACAACAAAACCCATGAAACACCTCAAATTATTTTGGATGCTGCTGCGGCTCTCGATCAAAAAAAGCATGATCTACCGAGCCGATTTCTTGATCACCATCATTGCGATGTTCTTTTGGGTGAGCATTTACGCCATCTTTTTTGAGGTGATTTTTCTGCACATCGACAGTTTGGCTGGATGGAACAAGGCTCAAGCGCTGATGTTCGTGGCCTTCTATTATTTTGTGCAAGGCGTGAACAACGTCTTATTCCGAGAAAGCTTTGAACGATTCGGAGAAACCATGCGAAGGGGGCAATTGGATCCTCTTCTGACCAAACCCGGATCTCTGCACTTGCAACTCTTCTTCAGAGACATTCGTTTTGACCACCTACTGGATTTTTTGATCACCGGACTCCTCTTTGTCTACATTTTCTGGTCCAATGACTTGAATTTGTCTTGGATGGACTTTGGCTTTGGGCTCTTCTTGAGTGTTTTTGGAAACATTTTGCTCTACGGAATTTTACTGCTCATGGCCAGCGTGCTCTTCTGGGTGGATCGCTTGGACAGTTTTGGTTCCACCATGTGGCACGCCCTTCAGGCTTCTCGATACCCGCGTCAAATCTTCACAGGAACCGGGAAATGGATCTTGCAATTCATTCTACCCATTGCCTTGATTGTGTCCGTTCCCACGGAATTCGCGTTGGGGGCAGGATCTTGGGATTTGCTGGGGTATTTTGTGATCATTTCTTTTGTGTTTTTGGGCCTTGGAATGGGGCTTTTTCATCTTGGCCTAAAACGCTATAATTCCGCCAACCTATGAGTGCCATCATCCAAATCAAAGACCTCTGCAAGAATTTCAAAAGCTTCAAAAAAAGCGAAGGTCTTTCCGCGTCCGTTCGAGATTTTTTCAAACGAAAAACCATTGAAACTCCCGCCGTCAAAAATCTAAGTTTTGAGATTCAAAAAGGAGAATTTGTGGGATTCCTCGGCCCCAACGGCGCTGGAAAAACCACCACACTCAAAATGCTGACGGGAATCCTCACGCCAAGTTCCGGCCAAGCCACCGTGCTCGGCCACGTGCCTTGGAAACGAGAAACCGACTACAAAAAGCAATTCGCCTTGGTGATGGGACAAAAAAGTCAACTTTGGTGGGATTTGCCACCCCTGGACAGTTACACCTTGTTCCGTCACATGTACGAAATTCCAGAAAAGGAATTCAAAAAAACGCTGAATTTTTTGACGGATTTGCTGGAAATTGGTCCTTTCATTGAAGTCCAGACCCGCAAACTGAGTTTGGGCCAACGCATGAAAGCGGAACTCATTGGCGCTCTCTTGCACCAACCTCAAGTCCTTTTTCTGGACGAACCCACCATCGGACTGGACGTGGTGTCTCAAAAAACCATCCGTGATTTTCTCAAAACCTACAATCAAGAAACCAGGGCCACCATCATCCTGACGTCTCACTACATGGAAGACATTCGCCGTCTCTGCAACCGAGTGATGATCATTGACCACGGTCAACTGATTTACGACGGCAGCTACAAAAAACTCACCAAACAATTTGCTCCGGAAAAAACCGTGGAACTCAGCCTACTGGAACACGTGGACCCCGCCAAACTGCACGCCTTGGGCAAAGTGCTATTTCTAGAAGGCAACACGGTCAAATTCGGCTTCCCTCGAGATCAAGTCACCTCAAAACTCAGTGAACTTTTGGAAGCCCTCCCCGTGGAAGAAGTCGGCATTCAAGAAAAGTCCATGGAGGACATTGTGAGCGATATTTTTTCAAGAAAAACCCATGTTTGAATTTGAACTTTTGCACAGTTCCAGCGAATGCCAAGCTCGGCTGGGACGATTCCACACGCCCCACGGCAGCATCCAGACTCCCGTGTTCATGCCCGTTGGCACCAAAGCCACCGTCAAATCGCTCGACCAAAAAGACCTGGAATGCCTCGGAGCAGAAGTCATTTTGGCGAACACCTACCATTTGGCCATGCGCCCCGGCTCTGAACTCGTGAAACGCATGGGCGGACTCCACCATTGGATGCGCTGGGACAAACCCATCCTCACCGATTCCGGCGGATTCCAGGTTTTCTCTCTCAACGACCGAGTGAAAATCACGGACGAAGGCGTGGAATTCAAGTCTCATCTGGACGGAGACAAGCACTTTTTCAGCCCCGAACGAGCCATTCAAATTCAAGAAGAACTGGGCGCGGACATCATCATGGCCTTTGACGAATGCGCCCCCGCCGGTGTGGACGAACGCTACGCCAAAAAAGCCATGGACCGAACCCACGACTGGATCAAACGTTGCATGGCCGCCAAAACCCGCCCTGACCAAGCCCTCTTCCCTATCGTTCAAGGAAGCCGTTTCAAGCATTTGCGAGAAGAATCCGCTCAGTTCATGGCCGCCCTAGACCTGCCCGGCGTGGCCATTGGAGGCGTGAGCGTGGGAGAAAATTTTGAACAAAAGTTCAGTGCCATTGAATGGGCCATGCCTCATTTACCAAAAGACAAGCCCCGCTACCTCATGGGCGTGGGCACTCCAGACGACATTTTGAACGCCGTGGAACGTGGGGTGGACATGTTCGACTGTGTCTTGGCCACTCGGCTCGCTCGGCACGGATCTTTCTGGGATTTGGACGGCCGCCACGACATCAGCAACGAACGCTTCAAATTCGACGAAAGCCCGCTCTGGGGCTATTCAAAAAGCTACCTACGCCATCTCTTTGTGGAAAATGAAATGCTCGGCATGCGCCTACTCAGCCTCCACAACATCGCCTTTTTGTTTCAGTTGATGAAAGAAATCCGCTATCATGTGCAAGAAGGAAGCTTTTTGGCTTACAAACAGCAATTCCTCGCCCGATTCCTCGCTAAAAAATCCGCATGATCCGACTCCTCCACGGCACTTTGGCTCACCTAGAAGACCGCAGTTTGGTTTTGATGGTTCAAGGTGTGGGCTACCAAGTTTTTGTGCCACGAGATTTGCTGAGCCTAGCCCCAGACAGCGAACTCACCTTGCACGTGCACACCCACGTGAGAGAAGACACCTTTTGCTTGTACGGATTTTCTCGGGCCGACGAACTCAAATTCTTCGAACTTTTGATCAGCGTCAGCGGAGTTGGCCCAAAAATGGCCCTAGAAATCTTGAGCGAGCCGATCCAAAACACCAAAAACGCCATCTTCACCGGAAACCTCAACGCCCTCACCAAAACTCCTGGCATCGGTAAAAAACTGGCCGAACGAATCGTTTTAGAATTGAAAGGCAAAGTCCAGCCCACCGATTTGAACGCCTCCAACGCTCCCCACCGATCCTTGACCCACTTGGACGAAGATGCGATTCTCGCCCTAGAAGGCCTTGGCTACAAACGCCTCCACATAGAAAAAGTCCTCTCCACTTCTGAAGAGGACTTCGACTCCACTGAAAAACTCATTCACTGGTTTTTACAGAGGGGGTGATTAGTCCCTATGATTGCCAGGCACAACACTTTCCTGTGCTGCAGGAGAGAATCCTCGCCCACCAGAATTTGCACCTAAACCAGTTTTCACTGCTTGGACTTTTGTAGGAGTTTGACTGTGCCCATAAACGGATACATGTTTAGTTTTACCTGCACCCTTTGGAGAAAATTGAGGAAAAATAAGGAAACCATCTTTATCACGTTCACCATATTTAGCAATTTCAACATAAGTTGGTGGCACACCCTCCTTAGGCGGCTTTGTATCGAGGACAAGCAGTGGAACGCAGACTTGCTCTATCTTCACTACTGTTTCACTAGAAACTGCACTTAACTCTGGAGCTAAGACAGTTTCCACTCCTACTCCTGCTTCACTAGAAGCCACACTTAACTCTGGAGCTAAGACAGTTTTCACTTCTACTGATTTCATCATTATTGCTCCCCCAATGACTTGATCTAGCAATGTATTATAATCCAAACCTTTCGGAGTTCCAGATTTCACCTGCACACGTTCAACCTCTGGCCAAGCTAAAACTGGACCAGTCAGTTTCAATCTACCTGAAGGCTCCACATCAACTTTTCCACCTGAAGGTTCTCCTTTAGCTTTAGTCATATGTCATGTAAGTTATAAGACAAGACTCATTTGTATATCATCAATTTAATTCTGTCAAATTTTATGCAACTCATCACTCATCTCACCCATTTGCGTTATTTGATCGGATTCACGGGGTCCGCTGGATTTTTGGTTCTGGGAAAGAAGAAGAATTGGTTTTTTACAGATTTCAGGTATCGAGGAATCGCACAAGAACTGGAAGAAAAACAAGAAGGCCAAGTGCCCTTCAAGTTTGTAGAAATGAGTGAAAAATGGGAATCGGTGCTCAAAAAAGAGTTGGAGAAAGATTCGCAAGTGGAATTTGAAGCCAGGCACATGACGGTGGAATCGCTGAAAAACTGGAAGAAAAAATTCAAAGGTATGAGCTGGAGTCCCACTCAAAACCCCATTGAAGATCGGCGAAAGTGCAAAGATCCTCAGGAATTGGCGGCTCTGCACGCCTCTCAAAAAATCAATGAAGCCGTGCTAGAAAAAGTGGAAAAACTGCTGAAACCCGGCGTGACGGAACTGGAAATCGCTTGGAAGATCAAAAGCATTGGGCACGATTTGGGCGCGGACGACATCTCTTTTGAACCCATTGTCGCCTTTGGCAGTCACAGTGCGGTGCCCCACCACCACAACACCGAAACAAAATTGACCGAGAAAGACCTGGTTTTGATCGACATGGGAATGAAATTGGACGGCTACTGCAGCGACATGACCCGAACTTTCCTCTCCAAACAAGCCAGCCAAGAAGAGAAAAACGTCTACGCATTGGTTTTGGAAGCGCAGGAAGCCGGAATCGCCGCCATCAAAAGCGGAGTGAAATGCAGCGCCGTGGATCAGATTGCTCGAGACGTGATGGGAGAACACGCCAAAGACTTTGGGCACTCACTCGGCCATGGAATCGGGCTGGACGTGCATGAAAACCCATCCCTCAGCAGCCGCAGCAAAGACATTTTGGAAGAAAACATGGTCGTGACGGTGGAGCCCGGAATCTATTTGCCCGGACGTTTTGGCGTTCGCATTGAAGACATGGGGCGCGTCACCCAAGACGCTTACGAGAATTTTACTGGAGCAAAAAAGTAGAGAAGGGTATACTCGGCGGGATTAATCCCTTCTTCATGTGTGGAATCTTTGCTTATTTCGGACCGCAGGAAAATGCCGCTGAACTGGTGCTCAAAGGACTCAAAAAACTGGAATACCGCGGTTACGATTCTTGGGGAGTCGCCATCAAAAGAGAAGACGGTGAATTGGCGGTGGAAAAACACGTTGGAAAGATTTCTGAAGCCAAGGCTTTGGGGGCAGAAGTCACGGTTCCGGCTCACTTGGCCATTGGCCATTCCAGATGGGCCACCCACGGCGGAGTCACTCAAGCCAACGCTCACCCTCACACCAATGCGGACGAAAGCATTGTTATCGCCCACAACGGAATTTTTGAAAATTACCTAGAGCAGAAAAAAGCCTTGATAGAAAAAGGCCACCATTTCAAATCTGAAACCGACAGCGAAGTCTTTGCCCACCTCCTAGAAGAAGACATGGGACACGGCTTTGAAGCAGCCTTTAAAAACTCCCTCAAAAAACTCCACGGCCGCTACGGCGTTCTCGCCCTCTGCAAAAACGAAAACAAACTGATAGCCGCGCGGCGAGGTTCTCCGCTCATCATTGGAAAAGGCGAAGACGGAAGTTGGTTCATTGCCTCAGATGTGCCCGCCTTTTTGGAATACACCAAAGAAGTCCTCTACCTAGACGACGAACAGATGGTGGTCATTGATGAAGCCGGCCCCCGTTTTTACGACATCGAAAGTGGAAAGCAGATTGAAAAGCGAATCGTGAAGATCGATTGGGTCATGGAAGAAGCCGAAAAAGGCAGCTACGAGCACTTCATGATGAAAGAAATCATGGACCAAAAAGAGACCCTCACCCGAGCCATCAACACGGACCCAGAACTCTTGATGCAGCTTGCCAAAGCCATTCGAGCCGCCGACCGAGTCTTTTTGGTGGGCTGCGGAACCGCCGGATTCGTGGCGCTTTTGGGAGAATACCTCTTCAGTGATCTGGCCCAAATGCCCGTCCATGTTCGAGCCGGATCCGAATTTCAAAACGTAGCACCCTTTTTGACGGATCGGTCTTTGGTGATTGCCATCTCTCAATCGGGAGAAACGGCCGACACTTTGGAAGCCCTGGAACTCGCCAAGAAAAAAGGCGCAAAAATCGCCGCCCTCGTGAACGTAGAAAGTTCCACCATGGCTCGGCTGGCCGATTTCACCTTACCTCTCAAAGCCGGACCTGAAAAAGCCGTGGCCTCCACCAAAGCCACCACCTCACAAATCGCCATCTTAACCCTTTTGGCCTACGCCACCGTCGGGCAATTGGACTACGGTCGTCAACGCCTGATTGAAGCCACCGCCGCGATCAACGACATGCTGAATCCTCGCTACGAATCGCACATTGATGAAGTCGCCAACGCCATCAAAAACGCTCAAGACATTTTGGTGATTGGCCGAGGTCAAAGCTATCCCGTTGCCATGGAAGCCGCTCTCAAAATGAAAGAAGTCTCCTACATCCATGCCGAAGGATTTCCCGGTGGCGAACTCAAGCACGGGCACATCGCCTTGATTGAAGAAGGCACGCCCTGCATTGT
>CAYGAB010000015.1:6905-13357 GCA_964347725.1 uncultured Candidatus Peribacteria bacterium
ATTGTGATCGCCCCGAACGACGCCTCCAAATCAGACATTCTTTCCAATGCGATGGAAGTCAAAGCCCGAGGCGCTTTCTTGATTGGAGTCAGCCCCGAAAAAGCCGAAGTCTTTGACCTTTGGATCAAAGTGCCGGACACGGGCCCAAGCTCCCCCATTGTGCACATCATCCCTCTCCAAATTCTGGCCTACAAATTGGCCGTGGCTCGCAAAAACAACCCAGACATGCCCCGCAATCTAGCCAAGAGCGTGACGGTAAAGTAAGGGTGTCGTAAAAAAGCTAAGCGGATCACGTCTTTAGTTTTTATAGCCAGAGGATCGCACCACGCTCAGCCTGCCAACAAGCACCACTACAACTGGCGATGTAAGTCCAATTATTCAAAGGATCGTAACCCACGGAAAGGACTCTACTACTAGGCGTTTTATCTGAACAATCAAGCATCGCTTGGTGAGATATTCCCTGAGCCCTTGTTTGCCATGGTGGGATCTCAAGATATAAACCCATTACCTCCTCCGAAGCGGCGACAAGACCTTCTTTCTCATGATTCATTGGAAGTGCTGGCACACGGAAACCCGCCTCTTTTACGCCTTGAACAATGCCTGCCTCGTTGGCACATTGTGCGTCAAGATTATTTCTTAGGTACTCAACTGCTTCTGCATGAGGCAAAAGAATTCTATTCCCTTGTCCAGTTACTATTACATTTACAATCACTCGGCTTCGCTGTCTTATTGCTGGCTCATGATCGCCATCAATCCCAACGAGGCAAGGGCCTCCTGGCATTACAGCAGCCAATCGGAGGTTGGCATAGTTGTTTCTGCTCAGATAATCTTCCAATTGAGACTCAAGTCCACTGCTTCCATTCCAAACCTGGCCAGCAAACGCATCTTTCTTTTTAGCAGCAGCATAAGATTTAACAGTTCCTCTCACTTCTATTCTTACAATCCCTCGATATAAATCAAATCTGAAACCTGAGAGGAGGCATCTCAAGGTTTGGTTGGGATTTAATTCTACTTCATTGGCATCCAGTCCGCCTGAAATACCTCCATTCAATGGCGAAGGCCTTGGTACACTTATTGTGCTCTCTGAGGACATACTTTTTTATGGGCATAAAATTAAGAGTGAATAATACATCTCAATGTGAAACCGTCAAGTCTTGTTGAGCTGCAAACTCCCCATCATCCCAAAAAGTTGGTCCAAAGCCGCTGGCTTGGCGAGCAAAAAGAAAGAAGCCTTAGAGCAGCACGTGAATGAAATTCGTAAAGATTGGAGCCAATTAAGATTCAAAGACCAAGTTGACCCTTAGCACGCCACAGGACCCGAGACAAACGCAATGCCAATCAGAATCGACCACATCCGAAGCCACGCTCTCACTGCGATAATTCCAGTAGGCAAACTGAGCACACGCAGAATCGAGAGAGGCATCTTCTGTCCAAACATATGTATTTCGAAAGTAACCTTTGTAATTCATAATACGAGTGCATTCACCTGTGTGCTTTTCCCCATCCCACTGGAGCCTTGGCAAACCTTTACTCATGAGGATTGAATCCGCTTTGATTGTGCCCTTGTTCTCGTTCAACACAAGATCACCTGTTTCTTTATCCACCGTAAAGCAGTGTCCAGTGATGAGCTGGGTTTTTCCAGCCTCGTCACGGTAGACCACTCGTGTTTGTCGGTCTCGTGCTGTCAGGAAGTCCTCATTTAAACCATAGGCTTTACATCCGTCCATCATCACGAGCTGCCCTTCTTCATTAATCTCCAAAAATTTTGGGTTTTTCATCTCCTGCAGTTCAGCCCGAAATGCCCCTAGGTCTGGAATGGCTCGTACAATCTCTTCGCCCGTACGGACTTTGCCTTTTACGTTGAATTCTATACGCGAGAGGACGTTGAGAGGAACTATTTCAGGATTAGCAACCACACCCTCTTCAACAACTTGTGACGGGGATGAAGCTTCACTGCTCCTTGCTCCTATGAAGTCGATTTCCCCTTGAAGTTCTAGAGCGGTTTCTGTGGACTCTAGAATGGCTGGTGTTGAGGTGGCTCGTTCTCGGGTTTTAGATAGATACAATCGCTCTCTAAGCGGGTTACGAATGGATCCAGTCCAAAAATCACCAACCATAGTGAATAGGTCTTCAACACGCTTACAATAAGCAGCCGTGCATGGGCCAACGCCCAGGCGGCTTTCATCACTATCTATTCTACACATAAGACCTAGGTCTTCCAGATCTCTGTCGAGGTCATCAGGAATTAATTTATGTGGATTCATAGAAGCGAGGAAGCAAATACAAGAGTAAGATAACACTAAATTTAGTATTTGTCAAGCACGTGTATATCTTAAAAACTCCCCACCACTGACTTTCCAAAAATGAAGGTCAAGAAGAAATAAATGGGAAATGTAATTTGACCCTCAGTATCCGCCGCATCCCGATTTCCGTACACTTGCAATTATTGCACGGGTGGAGGCATGCTTTGCCATGGAGCATGTGGCTCCAACCATCCCCATTTACAGAAATATATGAACGAAATGTCTTGTCGTATCTCCCTTCCCCACCTTGAGCGTAAAATCGCTCATATTCCCCACCAGTAAAGGCCTCAAGACCTTTGTTTTTTGCTTTTCTGATTAAACTAGAATAGTTACCATCTAGCGTAAAACTAGGCACTTCATCACCACCATCGCAGAAAACAAGGTTATTTTTATCATCAACTTCAAACACTTGAGGGCTTTCCAATTTGGCTATATTACTTAAAAGCACATCAAGAGGTTGGCTCATACTCCTTACGACCTGTACCCAGCTCATATTACGACGAGCAGTTGCAGAAAGAGCCTCAAATTGAGCTTTGAAAGGTGCAAGACTAGGCTCTTCAGGATCAAGGCCAGATTCAAGGTTCAGATTGACGCTGAGTATGCCACAAGAACCAAGATCCTTAGACTTATGGTGAGGAGACTGCGCATCGGAACATAAATGTTGGCGTCCAAAACGATCGGTAGCCACATGGGCCGTCATATATTTCCCCTCTCCAAAAACCCAAACCTTTAATTTTGGATCAACCTGACCCAAGTCATAATTCACATGCAAGAAAGGAAAATCTTTATGCATCAAGACTGAGGCTGGATTGATGCCTACAAATGGATGAGAGAGTAAAAGCTTGCCATCAGCATCCACTATGAAGCAGTCCATACCTGCCATTACACGAACTGCGCCATTTTTTTCACGGTAAACAATACGTTTTTGACGTATTTGAGCCACTATTCCAGATTCACCCAAACCAGAGACTTCGTCCTTGATCAGCAACTGGCCGACACTACTGATCTCCAAAAACTCTGGTTTATTCATCAAGCCTATTTCATTTAAAAATGCCTCCACGTCTGGAATGTCTCGTGCAATCTCTTGACCCGTAAGAACCCGCCCATTTATTGTACGTTTTGCTGCTGGAAGGGCATTGATTGGCCTCACAAGCAAATCCATTAAACGTGAGTCGATTTCAGGAACAACTTCTTTATCTGATGTTGAAGAATCCGCATCAGACTCGAAATTTAAATTGACACTTAGCACTCCACGCGATCCGCAATTAGGGACCTTACTGGACAAAGATCGAGTATAAGGAATTACTGCATTGTGCAAATTACAGTCGGCATACCGAGCCGTCGAACTGCTGTCCAGAGAATCATCTTTTACCCAAGTATATGTATCAACATCAAATTGGCCTGTATTCATTCTAGCGTATTCCCCTGCATACTTATCGTTTTCATCTTTGTAGAGTGTGGGCAAGCGTCTAATCATAAGGATTGATTTCGCTTTGATTGTGCCCTTGTTTCCATTCAACACCAAATTGCCTGTTCTCCTGTCCACTTTGAAGCAATGACCCACCAACACTTGAATGTTTCCGGCCTCGTCACGATATGCGACTCGTGCTTGGCGGTCTCGTGCGGTCGGGAAGTCCTCACCAAGACCGTAAGCATCCCTCTCTCCGTCCATCATTACAAGTTGGCCTTCCTTGTTGATCTCACAGAATTTCGGGTGTTTCATCAAATCTATTTCTCTTAAAAATGCCTCCACGTTTGGAATAGCTCGAGCAAAATCCTCTCCAGTGCGGAGTTGGCCTTTTACAATGCGTTCTTCCATTGAGAGGTCGTTGATTGGATCCACAACCAAAGCTTTTAGTCGTGGGTGGAATGAAGCCTTTTCAGAAGAAGCACCTTCAGTGATAGCCAAAACATCCCTAATATTGCTAGTGAAAAGACCCCTAACATCGCGAACCAAAAAAGCCCTAACCCCAGTGAATACATCTTCAAAAAACTTAAGATAGGCAGCCATGTATGGGCCAACGCCTAGACGGCTTTCATCACTATCTATTCTACGAATAAGACCTAGCCCTTCCAGATCTCTGTCGAGGTCATCAGGAATTGATTTACGTGGATTCATAGAAGCGAGGAAGTAAATGCAAGAACAAGATAACACTAAATTTAGTATTTGTCAAGCACGTGTGTATTTTAAAAACTCCCAGCCACCCTCCCTGTGGCCCAAGACGCTTGAAGGTTGTAGCCTCCTGTGAATCCATCAATGTTCAGAAGTTCCCCGGCAAAATAAAGCCCAGGGCAGATTTTGGATTCCATGGTTTTTGAGTCCACCTCTTGAGTGTCCACGCCGCCGGCCGTCACAAATTCGTCTCCCACGCCCCGTCCAATTACTTTTAAAGGTAAGTTGCGAATCAAATCAGCGCACTTGCGGCGATCTTTCACACTCACTTGGTCATTGCTGCGTTCCTCTGAAAGCCCCAGCATGTGGCAAATTTGGCCCGCCACAGACTTTGGAAACCATTGAGCCAAGCTCTGACGAAAGGCTTTTTTTGCGTGAAACTGGAGTTCGTATTCCAACTGAGCTTCCGTCTCTTCCAAACTCAAGTCCGGCACCAAATTCAACCAAATCTGCAAAGGATTGGATTTGTCATAAGTTTCAAAAGCCACCAAAGAAGAAAGTGCAAAAACCGCTGGCCCAGTAAGACCTTTGTGCGTGAACATGATCGGCCCGGTCCATTCCAAGTTTTTTGGCCGTTTAACCCTAAGCCCGACTCTCTGCAAAGAAACTCCCGCCAAATTCGCGGGCCAAGACTCCTCGGTCAAAAAAGAATTCAAACTCGGAGCCAGGTCCGTGACTGTGTGCCCCAAAGATTCAGCAAATCCATAGCCGTCTCCCATGGAACCCGTGTGCCGATGAGCCTGACCTCCCGTCGTTAAAATCACTTTATCGACCTCATAAAAAGATCCGTCTCGACAAAAAATCTCAAATCCATCAGCTTTCTTTTCGATTTTTTCAACGGCTGCCTTAAAAAGAAGCTGAGTGCCACTCTGCACAAAAAGCCGCTCAAAAACCGCCACAATGTCTCGCCCATCATTAGAAACTGGGAAAACTCGCCCATCTTTTTCTTGTTTCAAAGGAACGCCATGCGCCTCAAACCATTCTCTCACCGCGTCTGGCGGGAAAGCATGAAAAGCCGATCTCAAGAATTTTCCGCCTCGAGGGTAGCGCTCTTCAATCAAACGCAAATCGGAAAAACCCGTGGTGACATTGCAACGTCCTCCCCCAGAAATGATCACTTTTTGGCCCAAAGCCAAGTTCCGTTCGAACAAAAGCACTTCCACTTCAGGGTGAAATTCATTCAAAGTGGCGGCCGCCATCATGCCCGCTGCTCCTCCTCCAATGACAGCAATTTTCATGAACAAAGCATACCCCAGCATCAAAGCCTTGGAAAGAAGGAGATTTTATGCTATAATTGCTGGAAATTCACATAAAAACCAAATCGTATGGCAAAAAGTCTGCAACAAAGTCTATCCAAGCTGAGTCTCTTCGCCCTCATGGCGAGTTTGATTTTGCCCCTGGGCTTGTTCAGCGACACGCCGCAGGTGCAAGCCGACTCCTACACCGTCATCAACACAAACGACGCGGGCGCTGGTTCATTGCGTCAAGCCATCACCGATTCCAACGCCAGTGGCGGGGCCGATACCATCGCCTTTGACAGCAGTTTGTCAGGAACCATCACTCTGGCATCCGCCCTTCCCACCATCACAGGAGACGTGAACATCGACGGATCCACCGCCAGCGATGCCTTGGTTGGTCCAGACATCATCATCGACGGGAACGGAGCCGCCTCTTGTTTAAATGTCAATGGAGGGTCTGCATCCGTCATCAAAGGACTCAAACTCACCGATTGCGTGGAAGGCATGATTGTTGGTTCCGGAAGCACGGGGATAACAATTGGAGGCGCATCAACACGCCAAGCCAATGAAATGAGCGGCAACAGCGCGGCCGGAATTCGAGTGAACGGAGCCGTCTCCACCACCATCATCAACAACACTCTTTCCGGAAATCAAACTGGCATCCATTTGGCCAGCAGCGCAGCAGCCATCAACATTGGTGGAAGCGGAGCTCTTGAAAAAAACTACATCTTCAGCAAC
>CAYGAB010000016.1:0-3754 GCA_964347725.1 uncultured Candidatus Peribacteria bacterium
GACCGGAGAACACTTCAAACACGCCGATGTGATCTTGAACGAAGCCTACCAACCTTACGTGAGCATCACGTTCACCAGCGAAGGCGCTAAACTCTTTGAAACCCTAACTGGGAACAACATAGAAAAACAAATCGCCATTTTTGTGGGAGGCGAATTGGTCTCTGCCCCCAGCGTTCACGAAGCCATTGCTGGAGGCCAAGCTCAAATCACGGGAAATTTCACGCTTCAAGAAGCTCAAGACCTGGCTCGTGACTTAAACACAGGAGCAATCCCCGCTCCAATTGACCTTTCAGGCCAAACCACCATTAGTGCCACATTAGGAGCAGAAGCCCTTACTCAGAGCTTGAAAGCAGGAGCTTTGGGCATTGGAGTGCTCACGCTCTTCATGGTGCTTTACTACCGACTTCCTGGCCTTCTGGCCATTGCGGCTTTGGCAGTTTACTCAGTCCTAATGGTGCTTTTGATCAAATTGGCACTTCCCGCTTGGGCCGCCATTCTGATCAGCCTGGCTGTGTTTGCCTACATCGTGCACTTAATCTTAAAAAGTCGAGACTCTGGAGGAGAAAAATTCGTGTCTTTCCTTCTGGCCTGCACCATTCTTTTCTTCCTAACTTTTGTCTTGAGCAGCACCATCACTCTCACTTTAGCTGGGGTGGCTGGGCTAATTCTTTCCATTGGAATGGCAGTGGACGCCAACATTTTGATCTTTGAGCGCATCAAAGAAGAATTGGCAGAAAAAAACCTGAAGGACGCCATTCAAGCTGGCTTTCTAAGAGCCTGGGACTCAATTCGAGACTCAAACTTCTCCTCTCTCATCACTTGTGCCATTTTGTTCTACTTTGGAAGCTCCATCATTCGTGGCTTTGCCCTCAACTTGGCGCTTGGTATTTTGGTCTCCATGTTCAGTGCCATCACTTTGACAAAAACCTTTTTGCACGCCAGCTCTGAAACCGGCTGGGCAAAGAAATTGTGGCTCTACGGAAAAGCCAAAGGCAAAAAAACTCATTTCCAATTCATGAAATGGAGAAAATCTTGGCTCGGATTCTCAGGAGTTTTGATTGCAATTTCACTCATTTCTTTGGCTTTATTTGGTCTTAAATTGGGACTCGACTTCACAGGCGGAACCGTCATGGAAGTCAAACTCGCCAAAGAAGGCACCACTCAAGAACAAGTCAAAGAAAAACTAGATTCCGTTCAAAGCGCACAAGTGAACACCACCAAAGAAGGCAACTTCTTAGTCCGACTCCCCCACCTCACAGAGGCAGAGCACGACCAAGTGATCCTTTCCCTCAATCAAAATTTTGAAAAAGCCGAGGAAATTCGATTCACCACCGTCGGCCCAAGCATCGGAAAAACTCTTCAACAAAAAGCATTCCTTGCCTTGGCCTTGGCCTTGGTCATGATCATTTTCTACATTGCCTTTGCCTTCCGAAAAATACCAAAAGAATTGAGCCCATGGAGATTCGGGTGGACAGCCATTGCCGCGCTAGTCCATGACGTAATAATCACCATTGGAGCTTTCTCTCTTCTTGGACACTTTGCTGGCGTGGAAGTGGACGCACTTTTCATCACCGCTATTCTAACCGTCATGGGATTCTCCGTTCACGACACGATTGTGGTTTTCGATAGAATTCGTGAGAACCTCACCTTCCGCAAAGCAGGCGAAATGCTTTCTGAAACCGCCGACAAAGCCATGAACCAAACCTTGGCACGTTCCATCAACACTTCCCTCGTCACTTTGATCACCATCTTGGCCTTGGTATTCTTTGGCCCAAAGAGCACTCAAATGTTCACCGTGGCTTTGGCACTTGGGATCACGGTGGGAACCTACTCTTCTATTTTTGTGGCCAGCCCACTCATGGTTCTCTGGAACGAAAAATTCCCTCAAGGAAAAAAGAAATAGTCCGCACTCACCTCGAATACAACAAAAGAGAGCATCACTCATTGCGAGATGGTGCTCTCTTTGCTACAATCGCCCCGCTTTCATGTGCACTCGTAGCTCAATTGGATAGAGCATCGGTCTTCGGAACCGAGGGTTATAGGTTCAAATCCTGTCGGGTGCACCATTCTTTTTTCTACCATGGATAAATGAAAATCCAATACATCACTCAATTTTGGAAAGAAGATGAAATGGTGGTGGCTTACGTGCCACAACTGGATCTATCCACCTGCGGAAAAACAGAAAAGGAAGCCAAAAAAATGGGCACCTTAGAACAAATACTAAGCTACTGAGGACTTCTGGCATAAATCGGGATAAATATTTTCAGTTACTCAAAGAAAACTAAATTTGACAAACGATTTAAATTTACTGTAAAAGTAAATCTTATTTTTCCCCCTTAAATTCAAGATTCATGAGTGAAGAACAAACATGGGAAGAATGGCAAGAAGACAGGCAAATAAACTTAGCCTTCCTGGAGACCCACAACATACCAAGGCTTCTTCAAGCTTTGATCAAGGCTCCATCTAAAACCGATGCTAAACAAGAACTGAAAGAACTAGCTCAAGCCAAACAAGAACTGCAAGAACTAATAGAGGCAGGTGGCATAGAAGTGGGCTTGGTCCGGCACAAAACAATGCTCGCAACAATATCTGAGCTGGAAAATTCAGCACTAATTGGAAAACCAGATACAACCCTACCTCCAAAACACTGGAGCGAGCAAGCGGAGCCTCCAGAAAATGACCCGGCATTCATCGCAGCATTCTACCACGAGCGATTGGATCGCTTGAGTAATCCTGATGAAGCAGCACGATGGCAGAACCGAAATCAGGCCCAGATAAATGCCCATCTAAAAAGGATGATGTGCCATCTGAAAGCTCTTCTTTTAGCTGGCACAATCAATGATTTGTTGACAGCCTTAATTGAAAAATCCACTCCAGCAATTTCAACAATTTTAGCTCGCTTAATAACAGATGCCAACAACCTAAGACAAGTTTTAGATCAAAATAAGGAAGAAAAGGGGATTGGAGATCTGTCGGAAGACGAACAAACAGCACACGCAGCTTTCCAACTGATCGCACTACTCAGCCCTAACGAACAATCAGTCTAAATCTTTCTGTTGTGACAGGCACGTCCGGACAACAGTAAGCAAGGCTTGGCGTTATCCTAGTTCTTTCAATGCCATGGAGAGGAATAGCGCATCGTCTGGAATCATCGAGGTAGATTTTCATTAGTCCAAAAAAATCAGTGACAATGGTGGGCCGATGGCCAGACCTAAGATCTTCTTGATCACAAGAAGTTTGATGACAAACTCCAATGAGTCCCTTTGGCATCAAAAAACCATTGTAATAGTGGAAATCCAACCGTGCCGTAAGGTACGAATCAGTCACTTGAACAAGAGGTCCAACAGGCAACATGCCTACCTCACCTGAAGAACCACTGAGGATTTGCTGGACGGCTTGAGTCACATCCACATCAGATGAACTACCCGGAGTTTGAAAGAAATCATAAGCCACTCTTGCATACAAAAGCGCAGCCCTCAGAGGGGGCTGCGCTTCAGGTGATTGAGAGGCAATCTCTCCCTCAAACCGATCAAAAACAGTTGGAGAGAAAGGAGAATTCATGGTGGGATCAGAGTTTAAACCATCCCGCCTCAATTGCTCGTGACATCATGGTGGCGGCTTCCGCACGATTCACCTTTTTGGTGGCCTTGAATGTGTTGTCAGAATATCCTTCAGCCACTTCGTCACGAATGGCGGTGGCAACGGCTTTGGCGAACCAATCGCTGCTCTTCACATCTTTTGGCATAGAAACCTC
>CAYGAB010000016.1:3764-13100 GCA_964347725.1 uncultured Candidatus Peribacteria bacterium
CCGGAAGCTCGCATGAGCACCGTGATGAATTCGGCACGATTCATTTGGTCGTCTGGTTCAAAAAGAGTGGCAGCGTCCACAACTCCCAGAGACAAAGCTCCAAGAACGTAGTAGTAGTGCCAATTGGAAGTTTTTTCATCTCGGTAAGGATTGCTCAAAGTTTTTGATTTGAAATCGTCTTCTGCGTAACCCATCAAACGGAGTGCAAAAGTAATGCCCTGAGCACGAGTCAATTTATCGGTTGGAGCCGCACGATGGCCGCTCTTCCCTTCAAAAATGCCTTGTTCGTACAAGTCCAAAATGTAAGGGTAGTACCAATTAGAGGGCTTGATGTCCACAAAAGGATTGTCGCTGTCCTCACGAGAGATAGAAGAATCGGTGTCTCCATCATCGTCATCTCCATAAGCTTGAGCATAGCCGGAAGTTCCAGTAATGTCGCCATCACGCCCAGCCGCAGATCCGCCACCTCCTCCACTGGAGGAACTAGAAGAGCTAGATGATTCAGAGCTTGAAGACTCTGAGCTTGAAGATTCAGATGAGGAACTTGAACCTTCGGAGCTAGATCCTTCTGAGGAAGAACTGCCTTCTTCAGAAGTACTAGAGCTTGTAGCCACCGTGAGGGCAATTGCATAAGTATTGTCGATTTCCGTCGATTCTTCCAACTGACCAACTTCATCCCCTTCTATGTAGTCCATATGAAGCACAAGACTCAAAACATCTCCTTCAGCAAGCGTCAAAGAATCGGGTGAGAACAAATCGACGCTCACACAAGATTCACTGGCCGTCCAAGCGTCGTACATCGCTTTAAAATTCACAGCAACACTGTTTTCAGTGATTGTCGTGGTTCCATTGCTCAAAGTGTAATAAATGGAGGTATCTCCAAGACCCTCTGCAGTATCAGCATCAAGTCTACCTGGAAGCAAACAAGCTCCAACTTGAACCGCAGTTCCACTGCCCAAAGTGTGAGTCAAAGCCGAAACACTGGTGTCAAAGAAAAGATTTGGTGATTCAACACTGGTCGTGGCGCTGGCGCTGGTATCAATTTTTGAAACCGTCACATTCACGCTGGCCGTGTTGTTCGTTTCATCGGTTTCTTCAAAAGTTCCAACTCCGTCCAAGGTGAAAGTCACCTCAAGCATTTCTTGATCCACCAATCCTCCAAAAGCGTCAAAGTCGATTTCAGAAAGGCTCAAAGGAGTCACAGAGACACAACCTTCTGCCCCACCCGTCACGCCCCATTGACCATACATTTCTCCAGTATTGAGATCAGTTTGGCCTGTGGCAACCTCCGTCAAGTCTCCTTCCACGTCTTTAACAATGGAATAGGTCAAAGGCAAAGTTCCAAGACTGGTCACGGATGAATCAATGTCAGTCCCAGTCATACACACAGAAAACATGATTGAGCCCAAATCTCCAGAGTCAGCATCGTAAGTAGAAAATTCCGTCAAAGCAGTGCTCATGTCGTCTCCAAAACCCATGTCGTAAAGATTTTCATCATAGTTAAACGTGGATTCGGCCGTGTCCGTAAAGTTATCTCCTCCAGATTCATCCATAATCGTCAAAACTGCCGTAACAGTAACGTCACCCACAAAATCAGAAATGTTTAGTGCCACTGTTTCAAAAGTCAGACATGCTGTGAATGAATCTATGAGCAAAAGACCAGAGGCAGATCCATCGTCTGGGGCAACCCACACATGATCTCCATCCTCCACCGTCATGGTGAGGTCTCCACCAGCTATTCCAACGGGAGTTCCAGAAGGACAAGCTTCCACCGTGTAAAAGACGGAATCACCCTCCACCACTTCCGTGATGTCGCCCAAGGCAACACTGAAAACGTCGGCACTGGTGACGGAGCCTTTGAACCATTTCGTGTTGCTAAAGGTGAAAGCAACAACAGAGAGCAATAGGAGTGCTCCCGAGAGATAAAGCCATTTTTTCATTTGTATTTTTGTAAAAAAATCTAGCTATTATAGCACAAGAAAAGAAAAGTCACAATAGTCAAAGCTCAAGTCAAACCTTTAAGACTCTTGCTGCGCCAAGTAACGGTAAAGTTCCTCCGCCATGTCACCACGATTGCGCGCCTCACTTGGGGAGAAATCTTGAGCTAGCAATTCTTCCAAAATCCCAAGATTGGTCGCTTCCAAAACATAAACGGAATACCAAGCGGAAGGGTCCAGATCTCCGTACTTGAGAGAAGCCACTGGCCGTTCACTCAAATGCTGGCCATTCACTTCAAACAACATCTTCAATGCCTCAACCTTATTCACAGACTGAGAAGCCTTGAAGCTGCCATCACCGTAGCCCTTCACCCAGCCTTGAGTTTTAGCATAACAAACGTACTTGGCGTACCATTCGTAGGCCACATCAGTAAAACACCCACCGTACAAAGAAGGATCAACCTCAATTCCACGGCTTTCGATCAAAATTTTAAGAAGCTCCGCACGATTGATCGATTCTTCCTGCCCAAAACTTCCGTCGCTGTACCCCTCAAAAACACCCCGTTCCACCAAACTAGCAATAGAAGAATAGTGGTCGTCAAAGTAGGAAACATCCGTGAAAAGCCAAGCTTTTGGAGTCACGTGCAAGACAGCACTCGCCGAGCCCACAAGCTTTCCAGCGGAATCCAAAGCCGAGAGCTGAAAAGTGTATTCGTGCCCTCCCGTGAGATCAGGAACCCTCAAGGTGGTGGTGTAAGCGTGCTCAATTTCTAGGCTGCTTTCTTTTTTAGCGTCCAAGTCCTCCACGTCCAAACGGTAAGAGGTCAGGCCTTCTTTCACCCAACGATTCCAAGACAAAGTAACGCTTTCGGCATCGTAATCCACAACCTTCAAGACGAGTTCATCCACATCCCGAACGTTGGAAGATTCCGTGCTGGCCTCCCCCGCCTTTTCATCCGTTGTGGTTGGCGCTGGCACTTCTTCCGTGCTTTCTAGCTCGCTTGAAAAATCCTCAAAAGCCGCCCTGTAGTCATAATCGTAGCCGAGGTCAAAGAGCCCAGCTTCTTTTTTCATGTTGCCTTCCAAAGGAGAAACAACGGCAATCACATCGTCCGTGACACGCAAGTTAGAAATAGAAAGCAGTTCCGTCATGGAATCCTCTTTTTCAATCAAAACCGTTTTGGCGTCTTCCAACTGAGGATCTCCCTTGCGAACAGGAATCAAAGTCACCGAAAAAGAAACTCCATCTGGCTTTTTGAGGTGAAAGAAAAATTCGTTGTTGTTTGATTCGTTCTGGAAATAAAGGTAATTGCTGCCAAACAAAGCCGGAGCGTATTGATCGTCCATGCTGACATAATCTGTTTCCTGCTTGCCCTTGAGCAACAGAGGAGTGGGGTAGCTGGACCCATCCGTGTACAAAGCTCGGTCCAAATTCCACAAAGAAAAAGTTTGGTAAGCTTCCTCCAAATCTAGATTTTCTTCTTCCAAAGAATCCTTAACGGCGTTGTAGATCTTTAAATCGCTCTCATACACACTGTTTTCTGTGTATTTCTCCCAAATGTTTTGGATGATTTCGTCGCTGGCGTATTCAGAAAGAAAAATGGGCCAAATCGCCAAAGCGTATTGAAACAAAGAATCATCTGGAAGGATGGATGCAAAAACAGAATAATCCGGATTGGCAAAAAAATCCGGCAAATAAGAAATGTAGTCGTTCACCTCAGAATAAACTTCTTCTTCCGTCCAGACCGCCGTGGCCTCTGCCCAATTCAAACCTTGGTCCGTCCCAGGAAAATCAGGATCAAAGCCAAACTGAATGGTGTGAAAGTATTCGTGAGCAATGGTCACCTGAAGAAGTTCTTCACTCACCCAAGGATCCACCGCCATGTA
Source organism: uncultured Candidatus Peribacteria bacterium (assembly GCA_964347725.1). Taxonomy (GTDB): domain Bacteria; phylum Patescibacteriota; class Gracilibacteria; order UBA1369; family 2-02-FULL-48-14; genus CAYGAB01. Next base: position 7,589 of record CAYGAB010000016.1, read on the forward strand.
AGGGTCTCCATTCGTCAGCAAACTGGTGACCCCCACCGCTCCCGGAACCAAATATTCGTCCGAGTCGTCCAAAAGAATCATTTGCTTGCGGCCCGTTCCTTTCAAAGGACTGTCGTAACCCATCTCTTCAATCACGCTTTCATAACTTTTTTCCGCCGCCTCCGCCACCACTTCAATGATGTCCGCCAAACCGCTGTCGTCCGCGTCTTCCTGCTGCTGCATCAGAACGGAAAATTCAATTCTAAAGTGTTCAGTTGAAATGGATTTCTGCTGGATCAAGCCACTTTCAACCTCAGTTTCAAACCTCACCGCCCAGGCTGAAGATCCAATAAAAAAGACCGCCGTGAGGGCAGAAAAAATCCTGAAAAAAGTTCGGTGGCGCAAATTCATTGCCAGCATTGTAAGCATCTTTTCCTTTTCGATCAAAACAATTTATGATGGACCCATGTTTGCAGAAATCCTCATTGCCCACGGTTACGCCCAACAAAAGCCAAGCCTCAGCTACGCCGTCCCAGAAAACATGAACCTAAAACCAGGTGACGGCGTGGTCGTGCCCTTTGGAAAACGCAGCTATCCCGGCCTGGTGACAGCTTTGACTTCTTCCATTCCCGACTTCAAAACCAGAGAAATTGAATCGATTTTGGACCCTCAACCCCTGCTCCGCCCTTGGCAACTCGACCTGATGAAGTGGCTTTCTGAGTACTATTTTTGTTCACTCTTTGAATCCGCCAAGCTTTTTTTGCCAAAAGGTGTGTGGCGACTTCCAAAAACACGGGCCAGCAAAGAACCAAAGCCTTTCAAAAGCGCCTCACTCGACCAACACCAGTTAACTCCAGATCAAGCCAAAATCGTCCAAGCCATTTTGTCCGACGAAAACCCAATTTCCTTACTCCAAGGCATCACGGGCTCCGGCAAAACCGAAGTCTACAAACACCTGATTCAAGCCAATCTCGCGGCCGGAAAACAATGCCTTTTGATGGTTCCAGAAATCTCCCTCACACCCCAGTTCAAACGCTACTTTGAACAAGGCATTCCAGAGAGCGTCGTCATCCACAGCCGAATCACCGAAGCCAAACGCGCCGAAGCCTGGAAAAGAATCCACTCCGGAGAAATCAAACTCGTGATGGGCTCACGTTCTTCCCTCTTTTCTCCTTTCAAAAATCTGGGGCTCATCGTGATGGATGAAGAGCACGAATGGACCTACAAACAAGAACAAAGCCCACGCTACCACGCCAGAGAAGTCGCCCTGAAATGTGCCGAACTCACGGGCGCAAAAGTGGTTTTTGGATCCGCCACGCCCAGTCTTGAAACCCGCTACCAAGCTGGCCTAGGAAACTACCGCCACCACAAAATGGACGAACGCATTTCTGGCACGGCATTGCCTTCTGTTCAGGTGGTGGACATGCGGATCGAACTCAAAAAAAAGAATTTCAGCATGTTCAGTGAAGACTTGGAAGCCGCCCTAAAAGAAAATCTAGAGAAAGGCGAGCAAAGCCTGCTTTTTTTGAATCGCCGCGGCAGCGCCTCCTCCACCCTATGCCGAGATTGCGGCTTGGTGCTGAGCTGCCCCGCCTGTGAAGTCAAACTCACCTTCCACGCCAAAAATTTTGGCCAACAAACCTTGGTCTGCCACCACTGCGGACGATTCCAAGCTCCGCCCACCGTCTGTCCCGGATGCCAGAGCACAAGAATTCGCCAATTGGGCCTCGGCACCGAACGTGTGGAACAAGAACTCCAAGCCCTTTTCCCAAGCGCAAGGATTTTACGCGCCGATCGAGACACCATGAACAAAAGCGAAAGCTTTGCCGAGCTCCATGAAAAAATGAACGACGCAGATCAGATCGACATCCTCCTTGGAACTCAAATGATCGGCAAAGGCTTGGACCTGCCTCGGCTCAGTTTGGTGGGCGTGCTGCTGGCCGACATGGGCCTGCACCTGCCAGACTTTAGATCCGCCGAACGGAATTTTCAATTGCTCACTCAAGTGGCGGGCCGAGCCGGCCGCCGTGACACGCAAGGCCAAGTGCTCATTCAAACCTACACGCCAGAAAACGCCAGCGTGCATTTTGCCAAAACCCACGATTACGAATCTTTTTACGCTCAAGAAATTGAAGCCCGCGAACAAACTGGATTTCCGCCCTTTCAGCAAGTCATCAAATGCGTGACCGTGAGTGATTCCGCCAAAGAATGTCAAAAAAATGCCGAAGACCTGAAGCAAATCTTAACAAGCCACGACTCCTCCAGTCACCAAATCTTCATGGCACCCGCCTTGATCCCAAAAATCAACCACAAGCACATCTGGAACCTCTTCATTCAAGGGCCAGACCCCAGCACACTCCTCAAAAAAGTTCCCAAAGACCTTCTGCAAAAATGGCGGATCGACGTGGATCCAATTCAGAGCATTTGACATTTTCAATAAAATCTGTTTCAATGCTCTCTTTTAAGTTCATCCATGCCAGACCGATCCGAAAGTTCCCGTTTTGCGCCTCTCGCCCTGCTCGGCCTCGCCTTGAGCACAGGCTGTGAAGAAAAACTTCCCACCGCCTGCCCAGCAGCTCAAAACACCGAATTCTTCAAGCTCTATCCTTACACCAATGAAGATGGAACCTGCCATTTGAGAGCCGTGGGAGTGGAGCCTTCCGACAGCATTGTGGTGAACGGACTCGAGGTGAAAGATTCCGCCGAATGGGCCACCGTGCACGACTACGCAAGCGCCTTCACCGCCGCAATCAACGCCGTTGAGGAAGGAGCCAACGCCACCATTAAGCACGAAGGGAAGGAGGTGGAGCTGAAGAAAGGCACGAATGGAGGGATCATCGCAAGCATGACGATTGCCTCTGAGTGCCGATGTGGTGAAGATCAAACAATCCCTCAGCCATACGACACCGCTGAAGCAGCCATCACTGGACTTCCAGCATTTTTAGAAAAAGAAAGAGCAGCTGAAGAATGTCCAGAAAGCACGGTGGGCCATCCTCCTTTTAAAGTGTCTTATAAGATCATTTCAGGGATTGGAGCATCACGAGACGGTGGAACTAGAAAACACCAAGGAGAAGACATTAAAGGCATCGCAGGGGAAGGCAAACAGCCAAATGTTTACCCAAGCTTAGATGGAATCGTAAAGAATGCAGGCTACACCAAAAAGCGCGCTGGTAATCGAGTGATCGTGTCCCACGGGAACATTCCAGGCCTTGGGAATTATTGCAGCACCACGTACGCTCATATGAAGAGTATCTTAGTCACAGAAGGCCAATCTGTCACATGGGACACTCCCCTCGGAATTCAAGGCGAAACCGGCAATGCTGAATCCCCCCACCTCCACATGGAATTCCGATGTCAGACTCCCGCAGGTGACATGCGCATTTACCCTCCCAGCATGCTTTGGGAAGTGGGAGCGAATGGCCCTCAACTGAGCTGTGAAGAGCAAAAAGGAAGCGTTTACACCGAGCATGAAGAGGCCGAAGCCAGACTAGGTTTCACAACAGAAAATTTCAAGAGGATCAAAGAGGTTTTTACAATCAAGAGTCAGGTGAAAGAAACCGAATCCACAAGAGGATCGAAAAAGCCAATCGTCACCAAAGTCATCTGGACACTAACGAAAATATCAGACTCAACGGCTCTTCCCCCATTCACCATTGAATTTTTCACCGATGGAATCACCCTGACTCGAGCCGACCCTGTCACAGGTCTAGAAACACTTGAATACAACACCAGTGATGAAGCCGTTGCAGGGATTTTGGAGTTGGCAGGTTGACAAATGTCTTGCGAAATTGCAAAGGATACACTAAATTCAATGTGTAAACGATAAGTCCTGTTGGTGGCATCTAGGTGTTCCCTTCCATCGGTTGGCTAGAACTTAGGGCACATGAGCTAACAGGCTCGTTTCGCATTAGCCAAAGTAAATTTCTTCGCAACGGATTTTATCTTTGAAAACATTGTACCAAGCAGTGTCTTGATGTTCGTGCTTTCTATAAATACCCCAAGAGAATAAATCAACCGCTTGCAGTTCATGAATGGAACAAGAATCGTCATGATGAATCCTAAAAGGTATTTTCGGGTTGATTTTACCGCTAAAATTTTCATACATGTAACGATTGAATTCCCACATCTCTCTTTTGCTTTTAGACCGATCGACAGAAAGCTCAACAAACATTTTTGCTTTCCCAACAGGAAGTTTCTCCAGTAAAAGACGAGTCACATAATTATACAATCGAGCCTTCTCATTCTTCAAATGATGAGCCACTTTTTTCTTGTTAATGACCAAAGTGTAGATGGCAAACTTCACCCCTTTCAACTGCTGGAAAAAGTAAGTTTTCATCCCAAGAGTAGTGTGAGTCCCCTTCAGTTCCTGAACCAATTTCTTTTGATTTTTCATGTTAAGCTTATTTCTCAAGGTTCTTTGCACTGCTTTAGCAATTTTCTTACGTGCATCTGTACTACTCACCGCCAAAAGAGTCACGACAAAAGTTGAAGATGGCTTTTTAGCCTCATAATCGAAGCCAAGATCGCCGCTTTCGTCGAGAAAGAAATAAAACATAAAAAAAAGTAAATAATTCAAAACCTCTCTACCCAACCACCATCTCCCACTCCTGAGCCGTGAAAGGCACCACAGATAAGCGGCCTTGGCGGAAGAGCAAGTGATCAGCGGGCAACAAGGGGTGGTTTTTGAGGTCTTCGAGAGAAATGGGCCGCTCCAAAGAAGAAACTTTTTCCACGTCCACCCAAGACCAAGTCGGGTCCTCAGGGTCGGCGTAGGCTTCTTTGACGATTTTCACAATGCCCATGATTCGGCGCTCGCCGCCGGTGTGGTAGAAAAATGCCAAATCGCCCGTTTTCATGGCGCGCAAAAAATTCCGTGCTTGGTAGTTGTGAATGTCGTCCCAATGAGTGCGGCCATCCTCGAGCATTTGTTCCCAAGAATAACAGTCGGGTTCGGTTTTGAGGAGCCAGTGCTTCATGCAAAAAGTCTACCCTTGGCCTAGGGGCTCAAACAAGGTATAAAAAGTTCATGAGGATTTTATCAGGAATCAAACCCAGCGGCCGGCCCCACGTCGGCAATTACTTGGGCGCCATGCGTCAGCACGTGCAACTTCAAGACCAAGGACACGAATGCCTTTATTTTGTGGCCGATTTGCATTCCCTCACCACGCTGAGAGACCAAAACCTGCTGCGTGAATACCGCCGAGGAGTGGTGCTGGACTACCTGGCTCTTGGGCTCGATCCAGAAAAAGTCCTGCTCTTCTACCAAAGCGAGGTGCCTCAACACGCCGAACTCATGTGGATTCTTTCCACAGTGACTCCCCACGGACTCATGGAAAGAGCTCACGCCTGGAAAGACGCCGTCAGCAAAGGCGACCGAGACATGAACGTCGGGCTTTTCACCTATCCCGTTTTGATGGCGGCGGACATTCTGCTCTACCAAAGCAATCAAGTGCCCGTGGGCCAAGACCAAAAGCAGCACGTGGAAATCGCCCGAGACATCGCCGAAAAATTCAACCATTTGTTTGGAGAAACC
>CAYGAB010000017.1:0-12825 GCA_964347725.1 uncultured Candidatus Peribacteria bacterium
GTTTTTTGAAGATGTCGATGAAGCCAATCGTGATTTGCATTTTGAATTTTTCATCCACTTTTTCCAAAGGATTGAAGGCGATTGGAAATTCCGTGTCAGCGGGGTCAAAATAAATCACGTCTTTGATGCGATGCTCCGGAATGAAGCGCAAAATATTGTCCACCAAGTCGCCGTGTGGGTCCAAAACGCCCACGCCTTTTCCGGCTTCAATGTCACTTTTGATCAGCAATTCCAAGAGTTTTGATTTCCCCGTTCCACTTTTTCCAACGGCGTACAAATGTCGTCGTCGGTCGCTCCGTTGAATGCCAAATTCCTGAAAATTATTGTGATGATTGGTTTCCCCAAACATTGAAATATCCAGCTCTCTGGAAGTTGGTAAATTTTTTGGAGCCTCGTGTTTTTTCGCCAAAATATGAACCACGTGTGGCACGTGATCGGAGTTTGGGAAATGATACAAAGTGGCCAACTCAAGCGCACTGACCATCATGGGATTTTCTATCTTACGTTTTTGATAATCCTTGAGAAAAGTTGGGCCTTTTTTGATCTTTCCCATGAGGAATTGATTGCGATCCGTTTTGTTGAATTGAAAAAAAGATTTTGCTAAAGCCTGCACATTGCTGGCCGCGGTGGAAGCCGTTTCAGCCACCGATCCAAATCGAACTTCAATCTCAAAAGGGGAGTGTTCGCTTTTGTCCACAAAATCTTGCTGTTCTTCTGCGTACACGGTTTTTTTATTCTTCAGTCGGACGTGATTTTTCAGGCGAAAACTGCGCTTCACGTTGTTGAGCCGCAGTTTCATGCGTCTGCTCAAGTGGTACTGCCAGTCTTCTTGCCTTGGATTCACTAAAATTTGAACCCAAGCCTGCTCGTGCCGGCCCAATTTTGAGATCACAGAAAACAAGCCCGACAAAGAATCTTGCTCAAAAGATTCGTAAGTTTTGATCGGATAAATGTCCGAAAGTTCAAGGTCCAGCTTGGCTCCAGCCACGTGTTGTTTTTGCAGATTCACCATCGTGGAATAATCTTTCATGGGGCGAATTTCACAGTTTGGAAAAAGCGAATAAATCATGCCTTCCACCGATTTTGTGAGCTTGGGGTCGCATCCCACAAAGAAATAAGTGTATTGATTGAACCCAAACAACTCCAAGCTCAGCGGAGTGCCACTGGCGGTATTGTGTAAATTCTCTAAAAACTGCAAGAACAGCTGCTCTTTTTTTGCTCCTTCAGCACTGCCTTGTTCGAGAATGATTTGGATGAATTCCATCAGTAAAATGTGGTGACGAAGCAAGCTTTGCAGTAGATTTTTTGATTCCATTCCGCAGGGTGAGGCGTCTGAACGGATTTGGCGCACAAAACACAATGATCGGGCCGCAATTTTCTCGGACTGCGCAAGGCCAAGCGGTTCAAATAACGTTGTTCCGGACAGAGCCTCGGCAAGGCGAGGCCCAGTTTTCTGTGGAAGGCCAATTCTTGAGGCGTGATCCGATACAATTTGCCAGTGCTTTCACATTGCAAAATCCCTTTGGTGATTTCCTCTGACGTGTCATCCAGATGGTCTGGAATTTGGGCAATGGGGCCTTGGTAGTGGTGATCAAGACTTTCGGCTTTGGAGTCATCGAGCGGGAAATACTCTTGGGCCACGGTTTCATTGTAAGCAAAAGGACTCAATGCTGGCGGAAAAAACTCTCCCCATTCGCCCGTATTTTTCATGTGTTCAATGAGCCGAGCTCTCAAGCTTTCGTACTCTTCTTGAGAGTAAACTTTGTTGAAAATGGCGTATTTTTTATGACGCAAAGCCGTGCAAGCGAACAAATGAGAGCTGTTGTGGCAACTGTCCACGTAGTCGGAATCAGATATGTCGTAGGACACGTGTCCGAACTTCAAAAACTTCCCACGGTTGCATCCGTGACATTCGTACTGCAGTTCACCCTCAAAAGCAGATTCATAAACGTCGTAGGAATCTTTTTGGTGGCCGGCTTCGGTGCAGTAGCGGCAGTCTTGAGACTCAATAATATCAAAGCTATCGAAGACATTTTTGGACTGGTAAATGCAGTCGCCACTGCAATTTTCTGAAAGAATGAGGTGGCTGGCTTCTTTGGGCGCCGAGTGCAGCATTTCAACGTATTCGCCCAAATATTTTTCTAATTGTTCGTGAGATTTTAGGTCCACCGTTTTCATGAAATCGCGGTACTGTTCCTCCGTCAATTGTTGGTTGTAAGCGTAGAATTTTTTGTGCTGCAAATTGCTAGACATGAAGCAATCTTCGCAACTTTTACAGTTGTAAAGAAAACTGGAATCGCGGCAGTAGTCCGACAAAAAGCAGTGAATATTTTTGTAAGCACCAACCTGATATTGCGCCGAATAACACAGCTCAGATTTTTCAATATTGTAAGAGTCCGCACAGTCTCTACAGCTCAAGATCCACTTGGAGAAAAACACATCTTCGCTGTCTGCCGTATCGACGCACATGTAACAATTTCGATTGTTTTCGCAGTGATTGGTGAAGTCACAATTTTCGCTATTTTTTTGAAGCAACGCAAGCCGAGGAACTTTCAATTGGAGCTCTTTCATCTGGTCAAAAAAAGGCCGATTCCAGTCGATCTCTTGACCGTGAGCCATGGGATCCCATTTGTCACTCCACCAACAAGCATTGCAGTAAACGGTGTGTGGCGAATCTGGCCGGTAAATCGAGATGATTTGCTTGGCGCACAAGTCACATTTCCGGTAGTAAAAATTCCGTTCGTTCCTAAAGCTCATCCGCCTTCGTTGCCGATGATCGGGACACAAAGTGGGAATGGGCACTCCAATTTTCATGTAGTGAGCTTGATCAATACCGTCCACTAAAAAACTTTCCTGACAGTCCCGACATGTTTGAGTGATTGCGGTCATATAAATCAGTAAACGGTCTTTAAATAACACTCCTCACACAGCACTTTTTCAGGACGATCTGGCGAGTAAGTGGTTTGGATGGAAATTCCACATTCACCACAAGCTCGATCCCAAAATTTCCGCGGGCAGCACCGCTTTACACGATCGTTGTAACGCTGCTCTGGACAGCGTCTTGGCAAAGGGATTTTCATATCCAAATAAAACTCAAGTTCATGGGGAGTGATTTTGTACAATTTGCCACTCACCTCACAGCGTAAAATCTTTTGAGTGATGTCTTTAGGAATGTCGGACAAAGAATCGGGCAAAGTCACAACGGGACCTTGATAATCTTGTCCTTCATCGTCAAACCATCGAAAACCTTGAGCAGTCGCAGCTTCCTTGGAGAGTGGAAAGTGAGTTGCTGCCATCGTTTGATTGTACGCAAAAGGCGATAATTCAGAAGGGAAAAATTCACCCCATTCACCTCTTTGTTTCATTTTTTCAATGAGTCGAAGCTTTAGATTTTCGTAGTCTATTTTTGAGTATTCTTTGTTCAAAATGCAGTACTGTTTCTGACGTAATCCGATCGAGGCAAAACAGTCCTTGGAGGAAAAACACAACTGACAATACGCAAGATCACTGTCGTGCCAACAGGACTCGCAACTTAGGCAGTTGTAAGTGCCAGCACAGCCGATGCTTTGGTGGCTGAGCTCGCAAGGATCATAACCCATGAAATCTGTGTCCATGGAGTTTTTGGTTCTGTCCATTTGTGATCCATAAGCACAGTCTTCACAATCTGTGCTGTCAAAACAAAAGCGTAAATTTTTTGAATTGGAATGGGTGCTACCCTCACAGTTTTCACAATTCGTTTGATGATTTGCTTGTCGAGGAAATTGAAAACGAAAATCGGTCGAAAAATAGCGCAGTGCATGTTGAAAGCCAGTATAGTCAGACAAGCGATATTCAGCCAACTTTTTAAAATATTCTTCCTTTGAATAGGCTTGATTGAAAATATAGTATTTTTTGTGTCTCAAATTCGCACTGAACAGGCAATGTTCGCAATCCTTCAAGTCAATGGAAAAATAGCATTCCCGAGATGTTTCACAATGGTCTAAATAAACGCTTCGGGTGCAGTTTTTTGAGTACAAACACTCATAGCATGAAGTACTTTTGTACATGCAGGTGGAGTCCACACAGTTTAGGTTTTGAGTGGAGTATTCAGAGTAAAGACAATCTTGTTCGTAGTGAGATCCAAAGCACAAATAAGAATTCTTATTGGCGAAGGAGTAATTGCAATAGTCACTATTTTGAGATTCTTTATTCACAATGGCGAGACGCGGCACCTTCAGTTGGAGATCTTGAATTTGCTCAAACATTGGACGATGCCACTCAATGTCCCGTCCAAAATCCAGAGCATTCCATCCGTCTCCCCAAAAACACGTTTGGCAGTACACCGTGTAGGGGGACTCAGAATGATATGTGGAAATGATGGCTTTTGCGCATAGGTCGCATTTGCGGTGGTAGAGATTTCTTTCATTCCGCCAGCTCATACGCTGTTGACTCCGACAAGCTGGGCAGGAGCTTGGCATCAGCACATCCATTTTTGCATAAAAAGCCTGATCTTCCTCCGTGATGACGAAGCTGTGTTTGCAGTCCCGACATGTTTGAGTGATTGCGGTCATATGAATCAGTAAACGGTCTTTAAATAACACTCCTCACACAGCACTTTTTCAGGACGATCTGGCGAGGTGGTGGTTTGGATGGAAATTCCACATTCACCACAAGCACGACTCCACAATTTTCTTGGATTGCGTGCGGACACACGGGCCTGATGTCTTTCTTCCGGACAAATCACGGGCACAGGAACTTTCAAAGTTTGGTACAATTTCAACTCTTGGGGAGTGATCCGGTACAGCTTGCCAGTTTTCTCGCATTTCAGAATCTGAGTGGAAATCGTTTCGTCCACCTGATCGATAGAATTTGGGACAAGAATAGTTGGGCCAATGTATTGACTGTCTTCTGGTTTTTCGTACCAATTCCAGCCTCGCTCTAAGACCTCTGTTTTACTCAAAGGAAAGACAGAAAAAGCCAAAGATTCATTGTATCCATAAGGAGAAATTCGAGTGGGGAAGAACTCGCCCCATTCGCCCGTTTTCTGCATGTGTTTGATGATTTTTGGCACCAGTTCTTCGTATTGTTCCTTGGTGTATTGCTTGTTCAAAATGCAGTACTGCTTGCGGCGAAGCCCGAAACATCCAAAACAATCTTTCACACTGGGGAAACAGCTTTCGCAGTACATCAAATTGCTCACATTTTGCCAGCAATGGTTGGAAAAAAGCAGATTGTTCACATTGAATCCGCAGCCGTTGCACTCGTATAAAAACTCCGCGTGTACGCCCCACATGGAGTAGTCGTAGGCCTTTTTAGCTCCGTTGAAAATTTCATAACAATAAGCAGAATCTTCCAAGTGCAAACAGTCAAAAACATGATGAGAATTTTTGCATTGCGTGACATTGTCCCCACTGACGTTTTCGCACTGAGTGACGTGGGCGGATCGTTTGGGAATTTGCAGCTTCAGTTTTTCACTTTCAGTTTTTGCCCATTCGACTTGTTCTCGCGTGAAGGTGAACTCTTTCATCTTTGCTTCCCACGCTTCTTTTCCTAAGGGCTGATTGAAAAAGTAGTATTCCTTTTGAACGAGGTCGTGGCTGGCAAAACAATTTTGGCAACTCTTCAGATTGCTTGAGAAATAACAGTTGGTGGAATTCTCACATTCTTGGCTGTACAGGCAATGATAGCAAGAGGTCATGCTTGTGCATTCGTAGCAGAGTTCGCACCGATGAATGCGCAGGCAGTCGGCACAGTCTTTTGAGCGGGTGATGCCCCGGGAATAGTAGCAATCTTCATTCACCTCCGCTTGCGAAATGAGGTAACAATTTTTCGCATGGTCTGAGCAGTTGGTGTACTCAGAATTGACGTCTAAATTCGGATCCACAAAGAGGCTGAAATGTGGAATTTTTTCACACATTTCTTTGAATTGATCAAAGAAGGGCCGGCTGAAGTCGAAATCCTGCCCATAGTCCATTGGATCCCATTTGTCGCTCAGCCATTCGGTGATGCTATACACGGGGAAAGGGGCGTCGGCAGGATGCATCGCCACCATGGACTTGCCGCTGAGATCACACTTTCGTAAATAAAGCGTGCGTTCATTGCGAAAACACAGTCTTCTTTGCCAACGACAATCGGGGCACAAAGTAGGGCTTGGGATGCTCAGCTTCTCCCCACCAAAAACTGGAGACATTTCATCATAGAAGGCCAAATCTTCTTGGCGGATTTCAAAGTTGGATTGGCAATGGGTGCAGGTTTTTTGCATCAGTGAATGGTGATAGATTTCTTAAATGCTAGAGTGAATCGTATCAAATTTTGTAAATATTGTCATACGAATAGCTTGATATTCGCTAAATTTGAGGGTAAATTTTCTGTAGAAAATATTTTACAACAACCTGGGCAAAAGAAAATAGTCCATTGCAATGCCTAAAATTAGCTCAATTTCTTGCTTGGCAATGCAAATATTTGACTTAATTTTCAACAACTGCTAGAATAATCTAAACAAAATGAGCATGGAAATTCCTCGTAATCTGGCCATTCATGAAGAGCTGAAGGCAGGCAAAGTTCTCATCCTTCTTGGGCCTCGGCAGGTTGGAAAAACCTCTTTACTGAAAGATTTCCTGTCGACTTACTCAGGACGCTACATCTTATTGAATGGTGAATATTTCGACGTTCAAGAAAGTTTAAGTGGGCCGCCCAGAAAAGAGGTCGTGGACGATTACGGGAATCAATTTGAACTGATTGCGATTGACGAAGCTCAATACATCCCAAGCGTTGGAAAAACCTTGAAGGCCTTGATCGATGCTTATCCAAGCCTGAAGATTGTAGCAACGGGATCTTCTGCTTTTGAGCTGGCTGGGCAAGTTGGGGAGCCTCTGGTCGGACGGCAAAGAACAAGAACGCTCCTGTCTATTTCTGAAAACGAACTCCGGAACTCATCTTTTTTTGACCCTTCTACCCACCTTGATTTCAGTCTGAGGTTCGGGCGTTATCCTGCTGTTTTAACAGCTCAAACAGGGGATGAAAAAATCGAAATACTTGAGGAAATCATGAACGGATATTTGTTCAAAGACATTCTGAGTTTTGAAGCAGTGAAAAATCATGCTGCCATCAAAAAATTACTCACCTTGCTTGCTTACCAGGTCGGTAGCGAAGTGTCTTTCAACGAGTTGGGGGCTCAGCTGGGCTTGGACTCAAGAATGGTGGAAAAATACCTCATCCTGTTTGAGCAAAGTTTTATTATTTTTCACCTAGGCTCTCTCTCAAGAAATTTGCGCAATGAAGTCAAGAAAAAGAAGAAGTATTATTTTTATGACCTGGGAATCAGAAATGCATTGATTCATAATTTCTCAAACTTGGAACTCAGAAATGACCTCGGACATTTGTGGGAAAATTTCCTTATCCTCGAGAGGATGAAAGTCAATTTCGAGAAAAAAAGGAAGGTCAATGCCTATTTCTGGCGTGCACTTTCAGGCTCAGAAATAGATTACATCGAAGAAGCAGATGGCAAGCTTCAGGGTTTTGAATTTACCTGGAGAAAAGGAGCAAAAAAGCGAAGTCCAGAACTGTGGCTTAAGACTTATGAAAATGCGACATGGAGTGTTGTTGATCAAAGCAATCATCACTCTTTCCTTTGCCTTTAATCCCATGCTCCCTGAACTGCAAGAACTCGGACTTTCCAAGGAAGAAGCGCAAGTTTACCTCACGGTTTTAGAGCTGGGAGGATCTTTTGCCAGCACCATCGCCGGCAAGTCCAAAGTGCCACGAGTCAATTGTTATTATGTGTTGGAAAATTTGCGTCGTCGTGGCTTGATCACGGCAAATCTCAAAGGGAATGTGAAGTTTTTTGTTGCCGAACCGCCGCAAGTTTTGGTCAATCAAATTCAAGAAAAAGCCCTTTCCGCCAAAAAACTCTTGCCTCAATTGCTGTCCCTAATCAGCTCTCATGCTTTCAAGCCCGTGATACGCTCTTACGAAGGTCTGGAAGGAATCAAAACCATTTTTGAGCAAACCTTGGAGGCAGAATCAGAAGTCTTGGGTTACACAAATTTAGCGGCCCTCGGAAAGCTTTTGCCCGATTATCTTCCGACTTACACCCAAAAACTGGTCAAGCGTCGCATCAAAACACGCTTTCTTTCGCCCTCCACTCAGGAAGCGCGGGATTTTGTGAAGAAATTCTATCCAAAAAATTATCCGGAAGAGTTGGTGGAGATTCTTTTTGTGAACCCAAAAGAGTTCAATTTTGAGAATCAGATTTCCATTTACGGCAACACCGTGGCCGTGATGTCTCTCGACCCTGAGGAATCCATGGGGCTTTTGATCGAGTCCGCGGTTTACGCGCGCACTCAGCGGGCCGTTTACAATCTGGCCTGGCTCGGAGCCACTTCTTTTGTGGCGCAGTGAGCTTGAAAATTCTCAAAATCTAGGCTAAGATATATATCTAATCATATATAAATCCATATGATAAATCTCCTCACCACCACGCAGGTCCAGCAGAAAATAGGCCAAATATCAGATTCAATTGGAGAAAAAAGCTACATCGTAACGAATCGCGGTGTGGGAAGAATGGTCATCTTGCCCTACTACGAAGGCTGTGATGATTTTATTGCCGACTACATGGAAGATTTTGAGATGATCAAAAATCAAAAAAAACTCCAAGAAAAATACAAACAATCTTCAAAATCCGGGAAAAGCACTTTGATTGTTTGAGCCATGCACACCTTCATCTTCACCAAAAATGCCGAAAAAGCCTTCCGTGTTCTATCTCAAGAAGTTCAAGAAAGAATCCTTAAGAAACTGAAACATCTCAAAACACATCCTGATCTATTCAGTCTTCTCAAAAGCTTGCACAATTTTGCTCCTGCAACGCATCGATTGAGGGTAGGAAGTCATCGTATTATTCTCGAGTTAAAAGAGCAGAAAAAAGCAGATTTGGAGTTTTGGATTTTAGACGTCGACGACAGGAAGAAAGTTTACATGTAGGCAATTGTGTTTATACTCTCCATATGAAAACTCTCGTTCTTGCCGCTGGGCGCAGTCGACGCGTCAAACCGATTGAAGACAAAAACTTCCTCAAGTTTTTTGGATGGACCTTGATCGAGCATCAACTCATGCGTCTGCAATGCGCCGGATTCAGTGACATTCTTTTGGTGGCTGGCGAGCACAACATGGAGAAACTCCGTGAAATCGCTCGAACTCAAGTCGAGCAAAATCCAAATTCCAAAATCGAAGTGGTGGAGCAAAAAAACCTGGAAGAAGGAATGGCGGGGGCTATTTTGGCCGTGGAGGAAAAGATTGGCGCAGAGGATCTTTTTATTGTCAGCAGCAATGATGTGGTGGACGTGTCGGCGTATGAACTCATGAAAGCGGCGGCCCAAACGGAGGGCGATTCTTTTTTACTCGCCACCAAAGTCGAAAGCTATTTCCCGGGCGGTTATTTAAAAATAGAGGACGGACGAATCATCAACATTGTTGAAAAACCGGAGCCCGGCACAGAGCCTTCCGACATGGTGAACGTGGTCTTGCACCTGCACAAAAATCCAAAAGAATTGTTTGAACTTCTCAAGGCGGCCAGCTCAGATCAAGACGACCGTTACGAAGTCGCCATGGACCAGCTCATGAAAACCCGCGTTTTCAAAGCCGTGCCTTACGCGGAACATTGGCAGCCCATCAAACATCCTTGGCACATTTTGGATCTGATGAAGCACTCACTCAAACGCCGAGAACGCAGCATTCACGAGACGGCACAAATCGCTGAAACCGCGGTGATCCGTGGGGAGGTGGTGGTTGCGGAAGGCGTAAAAGTTTTTGACCACGCCGTGATTCAGGGTCCAGCCTACATTGGAAAAAATTCTGTGATCGCCAACAATGCTTTGGTACGAGAATCCATGATCGGAGACAATTGTGTGGTGGGCTTTGGGACGGAGGTCGCGCGGTCCTTCATTGGAGACGACTGTTGGTTCCACAGCAATTACGTGGGAGACACCGTGATGGGCAACAATGTGAGTTTTGGCGCGGGAGCCATTTGTGCGAATTTGCGTTTGGATGAAAAGGAAATCAAGTCCGGCGGACAGGCCTCAGGACGAAACAAACTTGGGCCGATTTTTGGCGACGACATTCGAGTGGGTGTGAACACCAGTTTGATGCCGGGAATAAGAATTGGGAGCAATTGCATGATCGGGTCTGGATTGACGATCACACAAGACATTGGCGAAAATGCTTACGTCACCGGAAAAATGGAGTTGGACATTCGTCCCAATGAAAAAAAAGTTGCAGAGTTGACACGACAGTGGACATAGAAGTGGACAAAAATTAGGCCAGTCAAGCCTGTCCTCTTCTTTACCGTTGCATTAAAAATAATCGTGTCAAAACAAGTGTCTACTTTGTGCTTGCAAGTGGACAATAAGAAGCTAATCTATCAACGATTGGGTCAACCACCACGCCTACAATTTAACCCCTATCGCATGCACACGTCTTCATCTTATTCGTTTTTGTCTTTTCTAAGGCGAAAATTAATGGGAGCTCATTTCATAGCCATGTTCATGATGGCCATGTCCACGAGCGTCCTTTTCATTGCCGCACCCGCTTTTGCGGCGAATGGTGACATTGTGGTCACCGTGCAAGATGAACTGGCGAACTCCATTTTAGGAGCCACTTTCACCTTTGCTTGTACCGGGAATTCCGGAACATTGGCAGTGACGGATGGAGGGGCTGGTGACGACGATGCCGCCTCAAATGGGTCCATCACAATTTTGGCCGCAACGGCTGGGGGTGCCACGCCTCATTGTGAAACCAACGCTGAAGACTTCACCACGGACAACATTTCTTACAGTGGCTTTTTGACGGAGACAACCAGTCTCACGACTTACGCCACCGGTGCTCAAAACAACGCCACCACCTCCATCAACTACATGTTGAAGTCTCAGATTCTCAAAACTGAGCTGGCAGGAGCCGTGAGTAGCATCGCGACAGGGAGCGCCTTGTCTGGCTCATTGACTGACGTGACAATCACGGCTGCAGGTGGGGCCACCGTCACGGCTTCCGCTGTGGCTGCAGATGTCATTTATATTGCCATCACAGGAAATGGAGGAGGCGATGACGTCTTCACCGTTCAAGTTCAAAACGTGACCACGGCGGACACCGGGGGAACGGCCACGGCCAATGGGGCCAGTTTGGTCAGGGTCAGCATCACCGACACAACCAATCTTATAAGCGGAGCAGCGGGTCAAGAACTTTTTGAAATTGGAGGCAGCGCCACCACTCTGGACGACGCTGGAGCTGGCTTTAAATACCCTGTAAAAGTGATCAACGCAGATGAATTGGGAACCGCAATGAACATTTCCAGTTTGGACACCAAAACCTACAATGCAACGACCACTTACGCCGCCGTTACCACTGCAGGCTACTTTGCCAACACGGCAACACGTGGAGCCCTTTCTTTGGTGAGAAGCGGATATCTGAACAGTGACACCACCAACACAAGTTTGGCCGCCAGCGGCTCAACTGGGGTGACTTCTCAGCAGACCACCCAGGTGGTCATAACCTTGGACACTTCGGCCGTCAATGCGGGCGCAGAACTGAGCACAAGCACTAATTTACGAGGATTGCAATTTTCACAGAAAATCGCCGTGACACGAGAATCGGATGCCTTATCCTTGTCTTCAGCCACAGTAACAGCTGGTAGCGGAGGCACTTCTTGTACGGCAAGCAGTACTTTTTATTACTGTGCTGTGCCACCCGCTCAAGATGGAATTGCCAATGACATCACCTTCACTTTAGATGGTTACGTGACCAACACGACAGGAGACACGATCGACCGTACGGACGGAACCACGGCACGAGGTGCCCCCACAGTGGCGGACGTACAATTCTCTCATAAAATCACCGTGAAAGATGAGTTGAACAGTGCGTTGACACCAGAATCCACGTCAGCGGCAGGGGCCAATAACACGACCACCGGTGGAGCTCAAACCAACTGTCTCATTGCCAGCAACGTGTTTTACTGCCCCATCATTTTGGCGGACGACAACACGCTCGATTCCACCACCGGCTTTGACCTCGTGAAAGACGGCTACGTCAGCACCACCGTCGTTTTGGGCAGCAATCGTACGGCCAACACGGACGCGCAAGATGCCATAACGATGGACGCGACGAACGGGTTAGATTTTGGACATAAGATAGTGGTAAAGGACGAGTTAAACAGTGCCTTAACACCTACGACTACTACAGCAGGGACAGGAAGCACGTCATGTACGGTTTCTTCAAACAGCGTGTACTGTCCAGTAACACTAGCTACAGATGCAAGTAACTTTGTAGTGGTGAAGGATGGGTATGTAACGGCAACGGTAGCGATGGGAACAGAACGTTCAGCGGGTGCAGATGCCCAGTCCACAATAACAATGGACGCAACGAACGGTTTGGACTTTGCACATAAGGTAACAGCAACGAGGGAGGGAGACAGTGGGGCCTTGACATCGGCAACGGTAAGCGCAGGTGGGACAAGTTGTACTGAGAATGGATCTACAGGGATATATTATTGTGCAACGCCTTTGGCGAATGATGGTATAGCGAATGATGTATCTATCGTGAAGGATGGGTACGTGAGCGACACGACAGGGGATACTTCTGATCGTGCTGCAGGAGGAGACGTGCAGGGGACAGTAGCGAAGACGCTGCAGTTTGGACACAAGGTTACGATTGTGAGCGAATTGAACACACAGTTGACAGGCACGACTGCGACAGCAGGGACGGGGAGTACCTCGTGTTTGGTGGTGGATGGAGGAAGTTCAGTGGCATACTGTCCAGTAACACTAGCTACAGATGCAAGTAACTTTGTAGTGGTGAAGGATG
>CAYGAB010000018.1:0-5623 GCA_964347725.1 uncultured Candidatus Peribacteria bacterium
GGGTCGGTGTGCTCGGGGCTTACGTCGGACAGGATTGGTTTGAACCCCAAGAAGAACCCAAGACCAAAGTCGCCACAGAAGTGACGGACGATTCTTCCGCCATCACCAAAGTTTATGACGCGACTCAAAATGCCGTGGTCAGCGTGATCATCACCAAAGACGTCCCAGTTTTCAAGGAGTACACTCAGAATCCTTTTGAGCAATTTGGGATTTTTGGATTTGGATCCACTCAAAGAGAACAAGTTGGGACGGAGGAACAGCAGATTGGAGCGGGCACTGGATTTTTTGTTTCCGCCGATGGAACTTTGATCACCAATCGCCACGTGGTCGCGGACACGGAGGCTTCTTACAGCGTCATTTTGAACAGCGGAGACATTTTGGACGCGGAGGTGGTGGACGTTGACACGCTTTACGACATCGCCGTTCTCAAGGTCAAAGGGGAGGACTTCAGTTATTTGGAGTTGGGCGATTCTGATCCTGTGAAGGTGGGTCAGCACGTGATTGCGATTGGAAACGCGCTGGGCGAATTTTCCAATACCGTCAGTGACGGAATCATTTCAGGTTTGGACCGCAATCTTCAAGCGAGCAGTGGCAATGGGCAGACTGAACTTTTGAGCAATGTCTTTCAAACGGATGCCTCCATCAATTCCGGCAATTCCGGTGGGCCGCTTCTCGATTATTCTGGAAAAGTGATTGGAGTGAACGTGGCCATGGCGCAAGGCGCGGAGAACATTGGCTTTGCGATTCCCATCAATCCCATTCAAGTGATTTTGACTTCCATTCGTGAACACGGCGAAATCATTCGACCTTATCTTGGAGTGCGTTACGACGTCATCACGGCCGCTTTGAAAGAAGCCAACAAACTCGATTACGACTACGGAGTTTTGGTTCGTCGTGGAGAAGCAGAAGATGAACTCGCCGTGGTGCCTGGCAGTCCAGCGGACAAAGCGGGTCTTAAAGAAAACGACATCATCCTTGAAGTCGATGGAAAGAAGCTCGAAAAAAACAGCATCCTCCAACAAGAAATTCAAAAGCACGCCGTGGGAGACACGGTGACGCTCAAGGTTTCCACGGCTGGCAAAGAACACGATGTTCAGGTCAAGCTGGAGAAGAGTCCATTCTAGGCCTCCTCTTTGGCTTCTTTAATCATCCGCCAAGAATCCTTCGGTCTGGAGTTCCACCATCTCGCGGTAGTTGGCGCAGGACTGCATCAGTTCTTGGTGGGAACCAAAGTTGATGATTTTGCCTTGGCCCATGACGATGATTTTGTCTGAGTCTCTCACCGTGGAAAGGCGATGGGCAATGGTGAGGGAAGACCGGCCTTGAATGAGCGTGTTGAGGCCGGCTTGAACTTTGGATTCGGTGACGCTGTCCAGGGCGCTGGTGGGTTCGTCCAAGATGACGAATTTTGGATTTTTCAAGATGGCGCGGGCAATGGCGAGGCGCTGTTTTTCTCCACCGGAAAGGCGCACGCCTCGTTCACCGACTTCCGTTTCGTAGCCGTCCGGCAACAATTTGATGAAGTCATCGGCGGCGGCAATTCGCGCGGCTTCCAGAATTTTTTTGCGAGAAGCGCCCAGTTTTCCGTAGGCAATGTTTTCGGCGATGGTGGCTCGGTAGAGCATGTTTTCTTGTTGAACCACTCCGATCAAGTTCCGGTATTCGGCTTGAGCGTAGTTTTTAATGTCCACACCGTCCAGCAGAATTTCTCCTTCTGTTGGATCCATGAGTCGCACCAAAAGCGCCATGAGGGTTGATTTTCCAGCTCCTGACTGACCCACCAAAGCGACGTGTTCGCCAGGTTCAATGATAAAATTCAAGTTTTTCACGGAATCTTTGCCGTCGGATTTGTAGCGGTAGGACACGTTTTTGAATTCGAGTCGCCCTTTCACCAGTGAATGCTTCAGAGTCAGGGGAGTGGCTGGATCTTGAACGGACGGAATCTCTTCCATCAACTTCAAGTATTTGTCGATCTGCCGAGCTCGGCGGCTGTATTGAGGAATTTTTTCTCCCAAAATGTGCAGAGGAATGAGAATTTCATTCAAAAGTCCCATGAACATGAACATGGTTCCCAAGCTGATGCTGCCGTCTTTGACTAGTAGAACTCCAAATCCCATCACCATGAACCGCGCCACGGCGTCTGGATTCAGCATCTCAATGAAGCGCCAGCGTTTGTTGAGGGTGAATTGTTTTTCCACGGCGATGTCCGAATAGGCCTTTTGTTTGTGAAAAAAGGCGTCTTCGTCCGGGTTGAGTTTGTAGGTGATGATGTTGCTGAGCTGATCACTCATGTGTTCGTGCTTGGCGTCCCAGAGTTTGTTGAGTTTGTGTTGATCGTCTTCAGTTTTGGCAAACACGTACTTCACGAGCAATAAATAGGCGGGCACCACGGCAACGGAAACGATGGTCATTTTCCAACTGACACTAAAGGCGATCACGAGCATTCCCACGAATCCGAGCCCAGCGGGAAGGAAAGAAGACAGCCACCAGTTGCTCATTTCCCAGAGAGAAACGTCGGCATTGTCCACGATTTTCGCCAGTTGGCTGGAGTGGGTTTTGGTGTGGCGCTGGTAGTCGAGTTGTAGAAGTTTGCGGAAACCAGATAGGTGTACTTCCGCGCTGGTTTTGTTGCCGATCTTCCAGCTCATGAAAAGCATTTGGGCCCGCAAGAGGTTGTCTCCAATAGAAAGCAGCATCCAAATGAGGATGGTGCTCATGAGCAGTTGAGTGAGATTTTTTGTGAAGCCGGCTGGGTCACTCAGGCCCATGCTGAGCGCGTCGACCACCACTTTGTATAGGTAGGGTTGAGCCAGGCGCACCGCCACTTCCACCACAATGATCAGCATCAAACCCCAAAAGAGGGCCTTGTGTTTCAAGCTGAGTTTGAGAATGTGTCGAAGGTAGGGCTTCATAGAATTCGGATTTTAGCCCATTAGCTGGTTCACGACAAGGTGAGCTTGATCTTGTTTCACGGCCAAGAGGCATTCGCTCGGCGTGACGTTTAGGAAATGGTGGGGAACATTTTGCATGGCCAAATTTTGGATGAGCTGACTCAAAAGCTGAGTTTTTTGCATGGCTTTCCCGTGAAGAGGGACGAGGATTCCGGCCAAATTGGTTTGAACTTTGCTGGGTGCTGGTGCCAAGTGAGACATCTCTTCTAAAAAGCTGTGGTCCAAGAGGTAGCTGATTTGTTTGTTGTCTTCCATGATCCAGCATTTTGCCTTTTGTTCGCCCAGCCAACGTTTCCAGTTTTTGAGACCTTCTTGGGTGGCGGTGCTTTTGTGGAACGCGACCAAAAATAAGTTCGGCAAAAGTTGAGCTCCCGAACTGAGCTGTTTTTGCAAAAGACTGCTCTCCGGCAATTCTTGGGTGGAGCTGCGTTGCAAACGCGAAAGATTCATGGTGACGGCACTCACTTGGATGGGCTTTTTGAGCCGAGCTTCCAGGAGTGGATGGAGGTACTCTGCCAGACGCGATAAATTAAAAAGACGGTGCTTGAAGCCCGTCCTTAAAAAATCATAATATGAAATAAGTTTAATGAGTTCCGTGGAAATTTTCAACATAAATCCAATTTTTAACAAAATTTGTCTGAATTGTAACAGTTTTCAGGCAAAAGAAAAGCCCCGTTTGCACGGGGCTTGGCTGCTGATTTCTTATTTTTTCTCCAAAACGTCGGTTTTTTCGTAGCGAACTTTGGCCATTTTGGCGTAAGGGTCTTCTTCGGAGCGCATTCCTAAAGTGCAAACCACCACAGAAGCCAGGTCTTCGTCCGCCAAGTTTAGAATTCTGTCGAATTCTTGAGGGGCGAATCCTTCCATGGGACAGGTGTCCACTCCTAGGATGGCAGCGGAAGTCAGCAAATTCCCAAGCGCAAGGTAGGCTTGGCGTGCGGCCCAATCGGCAATCTGTCCACTGCGTGGTCCGTCGACCAAATCGCCGATCATCATGCCTTTGTATCCATCCAGACTTTCGGCTGGAATTCCGCGAACTTCGGCCATGCGAGCCACCCATTTTTCAATGAAAGCGGCATCCACGGTTTTGCGACGGCAGAGCACCACAAGGTGAGATGCATCCGTGATCTGGCTTTGTCCCCAGGCGTGGGCTTTGAGTTCTTCACGCAAGGCGGCACTTTCCACCACCACAAATTTCCAAGGTTGAAGTCCGTAAGAAGAGGCGCTGAGCACCAAAGCTTCTTCCAGTTGAGCCCAGGTCTCCGGGGCGATTTTCTTGCTCGGGTCAAAACTTTTCACGGCATAACGCCACTTGAGCGCTTCCAAGAGTTGCATGGACATTTTTCATTTGGTTAGGAGTGGAGCCATTTTAC
This sequence comes from uncultured Candidatus Peribacteria bacterium, assembly GCA_964347725.1. Taxonomy (GTDB): domain Bacteria; phylum Patescibacteriota; class Gracilibacteria; order UBA1369; family 2-02-FULL-48-14; genus CAYGAB01. The sequence goes on from CAYGAB010000018.1 coordinate 4,325, forward strand.
TCTTTTCTCATGATAAACCTAACTTTTCTCTGACTGCTGCAATCACTGCTTCAGGGTATTGGTTTGGGTTTACTTCTTTATCTCCTTTTAGTGCTATTAAAATTCCATTGTTGACATGGAAGTAAGTGGGCGTTCCTTCGTTTGACGGGAAGTAGCCGACATCCGTGCGGGCTTCGTTTCCTGCTAGTTTTTTTGTTCTAGGGCCTCTTAGCGTGTCTTGATTGGGAAGGGTGGTTTCTCCGTTTTGTTTTTCTGTTGGCCCTGTGTCCCCTGGGTCAAGTTGATCTTCATGTTGGGTTTCTTCGAAGCTCATGGTTGAGGTGGTTAGTGGTGCTTGTAAATTTCAAAGTTTGTCTACTGTTGAAAATAGCCCAACTTTTAAATCCATTTTTGCCTCAAAATCAGCTTTTGAAAAGGGAATTTTCGTGCAATGATGCTGTTGAAATATCGTCAACAGCATGAGTGTTCTTTTGGAAGAGTTGCAGTCCACCTTTGATTTGAATCTCAAGGATGCCATGATTTACATGGACTTGTTGAATTTTGGGGAATCGGCGGCCAGTACGGTTGCGGTGAGGACTCAATTGGACAGAACCACGGTGTACTCGGCATTGAAGAGGATGCAGCTCCGAGGTTTGATCACGGGAGGGCAACGCCAAGGAACGGCGGTGTTTTCGGCTTTGGCGCCTCATGGGTTGGAGTCTAAAATGGAGCGAGACATTCAAGAGAAAAAACAAAAATTGACTCGTTTGCAGCAGCTCATTCCGGATTTGCTGGTGTTGCAGGGGCAGAATCATGCGAGGCCCGCGGTTCAGATTTTTGAGGGCACGGAGGGCATTGTTTCTTTGTACGAACTAACGCTCAAGAAGAATCAAACTCAAGATGCTTTTTTACGTTTGGATTTGATGCCTACGGAGCTCAAGCACTACTTGTCTCGCACTTACATCGATCACAAGATCAAGAGGGGTGTTTTTAGTCGGGTCTTGGTGAATGAGTCAGTTCAAGCGAAGCGTTATCAATCTTTGGATTCTAGTTCCAATCGAGAGACAAAAATACTTCCTGCCGGAGTGATGCCTTTTGAGACGGAAATCATCATTGGAGAGCGAGAAATCGCGGCCATTGATTTGAGTGGTCCTTACATTGGAGTTTTGATTCAAAGTGTTTCGATCCGCAATACTTTGAAAGCGGTTTTTGATTTGATTTGGCGCACACCTTGACCTTTTGAAGCTCAAGCCCTATGATCCACGGGAATTTTTACATCTTATGAACATTTACAACATTGCCATCGTTGCGCACGTGGAC
>CAYGAB010000018.1:5633-12215 GCA_964347725.1 uncultured Candidatus Peribacteria bacterium
TAAAAGCCAGTGAGAACTTTGATGCTCGAAAAGGCTTGGAAGAAAGAGCCATGGACAGCAACGACCAAGAAAAAGAACGTGGGATCACGATTTACGCTAAAAATGCGTCGATCCGTTACCGAGGGAACAAGATCAACATTGTGGACACCCCTGGACATGCCGACTTTGGTTCAGAAGTGGAGCGTGTGCTTAGGACGGTGGATGCCGTGATTTTGGTGGTGGACGCTTACGAAGGCCCCATGCCCCAGACCAAGTTTGTTTTGAGAAAATCTTTGGAACTGGGCCACAAGGTGTTGGTGGTGGTGAACAAGATCGACAAACCCATGGCTCGACCAGATGAAGTGGTGGACCTCACCTTTGACCTTTTCTCTAATTTGGGGGCTTCTGATGAACAGTTGGACTTTCCTTACATGTACGCCATCGCTCGTGAAGGGGTGGCTTTGAAGCATTTGGACGACGAGAAAAAAGACATCACGCCGCTTTTGGATTTTGTGATGGAACACGTGACTCCTGCCGAACAACGTTTGAGCGAAGCTTTCCGAATGCAGCCAGCGACTTTGGCTTACGACAACTTTGTGGGTCGTATTGCCGTGGGTCGTGTGTACGAAGGGGAGCTCAAGCCAAATCAAAACGTTTCCATCATGACTCCAGATGGACATGTGCGAAAAGGGAAGGTCACCAAGATTTTCATCTTCAATGGCATGGATCGAGTTGAAACTGAATTGGCTCAAGCCGGAGACATTGTGGCTTTGGCAGGTTTGCCAGATATTTACGTGGGGGAGACCATCACCACGGATGAAACTTCAGAAGCTTTGCCGGCCATCAAGGTCGATCCACCCGCACTTGCGGTGGAATTCATGGTGAACGATTCTCCATTTGCGGGCCGAGAAGGGACTTACGTGACGAGCCGACATTTGCGTGATCGGTTGGAACGAGAATTGGAAACCAACGTGGGTCTTAAGATCGAATTTCTGGAGAACAGCGACACCATCAAGGTTTATGGACGAGGAGAAATGCACATCGCGGTGTTGATTGAGACCATGCGACGTGAAGGTTTTGAGCTTCAAATTTCTCAGCCAGAAGTGGTCATGCAAATTGTGGACGGAGCCAAGCAAGAACCGATTGAGTTGGCGGTGGTGAATGTGCCGGATGACATGGCTGGTGGAGTGATCCAGGCTTTGTCTCAAAGAAAGGGGATCATGCAAAACATGAAATCTGAAAACGGAAACACTCAGTTGGAGTTTGAAATCCCAACCCGTGGATTGCTTGGATTCAGAAATGGATTTTTGATCATGACGCGTGGAGAAGGAACTTTGTTCCACTCTTTTGATCATTACGCTCCTTACCTTGGAGAAATTCCAAAACGAAACGTGGGATCCATGATTTCTGGAGACACGGGAACGGCCATGGCTTACTCGCTGTGGAAGTTGCAAGAACGTGGGCCTCTCTTCATTGAAGCCGCCACGGAAGTTTACGAAGGAATGGTGATTGGAGAACACAACCAAGGAACGGACTTGACGGTGAACCCAATCAAGAACAAACAGCTCACCAATGTGCGTGCTTCTGGAACGGATGAAGCTCTCAACTTGACTCCCATCGTTCCGATGACTCTGGAACGTGCCATTGAATACATCGGTCCAGACGAATTCGTGGAAATCACTCCGAGCACGGTTCGTTTAAGAAAACGCGCCTTGAAGGAAAATGAGCGGAAGAAGCGTTAGGATCTAAACCTTAAAACCCCAATTCAATGTAGGCCGTTTCAACGGGCTCTTTGTTTTCGGGGACGAAGTTGAGTTCCTTGCCGTAGTATTTTAGATTGGTGGCCGTGCTTGGAATTTCAAAATAAGCTTCCCATTCGGCGGAGTTGGCGGGCTGCACCACGATGTACACGGGAGAGTATTTTTCTTCCACGTAGAGGCTGGTTTCTTTGGAAGTCGCGTAGAGATTCCCCAATTCATCCATTAAGCCGAAGTTGCTTTCGTCCAGAGTGGCCAGTTCTGCAGTTCCGTTCGTGACCAAGCCTTTCAGGTGCACCCAGCTTTGGCCGTCTTTTGCGGGCAGGTCGGCGGCGATGTTTTTGTAGTGATCGATGGTGTTGCCGCTGGGGATGGTCTCCAGTTTTTCGGCAAGGGTCAGCGTGTGGACGTAGTCTCCCGTTGGTGCCGCTTCATTGAGTGCGTAGGTTTTTGGCTCTGAATTTGATTGGCAGCCAGCAAATGCCAGTGCAAGGAAACTTAGAGTGAGGAATAGGGTTTTGATGTTCATGTCTGGAGCATAATCCTCTTTGAAAATTTCCTCAACTTGACTTATTCGAATTATAGTTGTACTTTTGGCGTCCTTCATTCATCACATTTTCAAATGTATAAAAAATTTGTTCAGAAGTTTGCAAAAGGTCCTAGCTCCGATTACCGAGGAGGATCACGTGGAGATTCTCGAGGCGGTTCACGTTCTGGAGGCCCAGCAGAAATGCACGAAGCTCGTTGCAGCGAGTGTGGAGACAACTGTTTGATTCCTTTCAAACCTTCTGGGAATCGTCCTGTGTATTGTAAGACTTGCTTTAAAAATCCAAACGAACGGAGTAGCGGTTCTGACCGTGGACCTGAACGAAGCTTTGACCGACCTAGTTTCGATCGTCCAAGTTTTGGGGCTGGGCCATCTTCTTCTGCTTCTTCCGATCAAATCAGCCGAAAACTCGACCGAATCATCGAGTTGCTGGAAGGAATTTTGGATGGAACCGAAGATGAATTTGACGAAGCCGACAAGCCAACTCGTGGACAACGCAAGCGTGACAAGAGGATGGGGCGAGATTAATGCTCAATTTTGAGGTCAGCGGCTCAGATCCAATCGATAGTCGATTCGGATCTGTTCCACGAATTCGTGAACGTGGGAGACCAGAATCATGGCTCCTTCGTAGTTGCTGAGGGCTTCGGCAATGACGGGAATGTGTCGGAAATTGATGTGGTTGGTGGGTTCGTCCAAAATCAGCAAGCCGGGTTCTTCCAAGACCAATTTTGCAAAGGCAACGAGCCCTTTTTGTCCTTCTGAAAGACTGCCGATTTGTCTTTGAATGACTTCTCCCGTGATCAAAAAGCTGGCGGCCAGAGCTCGAACTTCTTGTTCGGTTTTGGTGCTGGTGGCTTTGGTGAGTGTTTCTATGACGGTGGACCCAAAATCCAGGTTGGAAAAGTCTTGGCGGTAGTAGCCGATTTTAATGTCTTTTTGAACTTTTGTGCCTTCCGCGGTTCCCTTCACAATGGATTCGAGCAAAGTGCTTTTTCCGATTCCATTTGGGCCAGACAACAATAAATGTTGAGGTTTGTAGAGAGAAATTTTAGCTTTCTTTTTGAACTCTTCATGATTCACGTAGGTGGTGAATGAGTCGATGGCAATGATTTCTCCCGATAGATCGGCCTGAACTGGTATTACGAAAGGCCGAATGGTTTTGTCTTCTTTGCGAACGTCCACCATGGAATCTTCCAGTTCTTCGGCTTTTTCACGCATTCGTTTGGCGACGAAACGCAGTTTTCCTCCTTTGTTGGCAAAGACATTGGATTGGTCTTTGTTGGCTTGAATTTCTTTGGCGAGTCGAGCGTTTTTCATGTTTTCTTTCTCAATTCGATCTTTGATTTGATTCACCACGTCGTAGTAATCGCCCACGTATTGTTCGATTTTCTTTGTGTTCACGTCCAGGTACAAAACGCCTTCCGTGAAGGCATTGAGGAAGTCGGCATCGTGGGAAATCACAATGCAGGTTTTTGGCGAGCATTGAAGAAAATAGGTGAGGTGAGCTATCCCGTCCACGTCCAAATTGTTGGTTGGTTCGTCCAGGAGTAAGAGGTCTGGATCTTGAATCAGTGCGGCCGCCAAAAGAAGGCGAGCTTGTTGCCCTCCAGAGAAAGACCCCACCAAACGGTCGTGAGGAACTTTTAAATTCACGATTTCCAACACTTCATTGATGTGGCGGCTGATGTCGTATTTTTTCTCTGAAAAACAATTGGCGAAAAATTGTTCTACCGTGAGTTTTAAGTTGGCGTGGCTCATGGTTTGATGGGCCATCCCAATGGAAATTCCAGGGAAAAGATTCACTTTGCCGCGGTTGGCTTTGAATTCTTTGGTGATCAACTTGAAGAGGCTGCTCTTGCCGGCCCCATTTTGGCCCATGAGCGTGATTTTGGAGCCTTCTCTGACGTTGAAGCTGACTTCATCTAGGAGTGGTCTTTTTTCGTCGTAGCCAAAGGTCACTTGGTCAAAGCTGAGAATGGTGTTGTTGGACATGTTGAAAAAGTGGAAAGAGATTTACAGATCTATTGTTGCGTGTATATTGAACTAACTTAAGATTTATGTCAAATTCCACATGTACACTTTGCTAAATATCCCGAAACAGCAGAAAATTTGGGTCATGGTTGCCGTCATGTTGGCCATGTTTCTGTCGGCTTTGGACCAAACCATTGTGTCCACTTCTTTGCCGATCATTGTGAAAGATTTTGATGCTTTGGAGCACTTGAGTTGGGTGATCACGGCTTACATGTTGACCTCCACCATCACGGTTCCGATTTATGGAAAGCTTTCTGACATGTACGGCAGAAAAGGATTTTTTCTAGCGAGCATTGTGATTTTTTTGGTGGGGTCCATGTTGTGTGGAACGGCTCAAAGCATGAATCAATTGATTTTTTTTAGAGCCTTGCAGGGAATAGGCGGAGGTGCTCTCATGACGAATTCCTTTGCTATTATTGCGGATCTTTTCTCTGCCAAAGAGCGAGGCAAGTGGCAGGGGCTCATGGGTGGAGTTTTTGGTTTGTCGTCCATTTTTGGCCCGATTTTGGGAGGTTGGTTTGCGGACAACTTGAGTTGGCGTTGGAATTTTTACATCAATTTGCCTCTAGGAATTTTGGCTTTCATTGGCGTTTTGGTGCTGATGCCAAAAATAAAGTCCAGCATTGAAGACAAAAAAATTGATTATTTGGGAGCTGTGTACCTTGCGATGGGGCTCACGGCCTTGCTTTTGGCTTTGAGTTGGGGCGGCGCCCAGTACGCTTGGAATTCCATTCAGATTATTTTGCTGTTTGGATTTGCATTTTTGAGTTTGAGTTTCTTCGTTTCCATGGAAAATTTGGTTAAAAATCCTATTTTGCCCATGGATTTATTCAAGAAGCCTGTGTTTTCGGTCACCATTTTACTGACCTTTTTGAACGCCATGGGGATGTTTGGAGTTTTGTCCTACATTCCTTTGTTTGCTCAAAAAGTGATTGGTGTTTCGGCCACGAATTCTGGCACGATCATGTTTCCCATGATGTTTGGAATGATTGCGGCTAGTGTGGCGTCTGGCCAGATTGTGGCGAAAACTCAGCGTTACAAGCTCGTCGTTGGGTTTGGATCTTTGGTGGTGACTTTGGCCATGTTCTTTTTGTCGCTCATGAATGCTTCCACCACGCAATTTGATCTCACCTGGAGGATGGTGCTGATGGGTCTTGGTTTGGGTTGCAGCATGCCGATTTTCAACATCATTTTGCAAAACTCTTTTGATCGATCAAAAATTGGTGTGGTGACGGCTTCCACTCAGTTGTTCCGCAGTGTGGGTGGAGCGGTTGGGGTGGCCATGGCGGGAGCCATTTTTAATCGGATTTTGGAGAGAGACCATGGAGCCATTGCATCCGCTGTTGGAGAAATGTTTTTTGTGAGCATGTTCTTCATGATTTTTGCTTTTGTGATTTCTCTCTTTTTGCCAAAGGTTACCGTTCATCCTTCAGAAGCTTAGTTTAAAAAAAAGAACCCCAGATTTTCATCCGAGGTTCTTTTGAGTGAATTGAAACGATTAAGCTTCTGTGTCACGCATGACATTGACGGCGCATGGCCCTCGGTCTGACGTGGATTCTTCAAAGGTTACAGCATCTCCTTCTTGCATTTGCTCGAAGTCATTGTTTGTACAATCCTTTGAGTGAAAGAAAAGGTCTTTCCCTCCTGTTAGTAGGCTGATAAAACCGAAGCCTCGGTCGGTTAACTTCTTGATGGTACCTTTCATGATAGAGAAGGTAAAAAAATAAATGTCCTCTAAGCGTCGATTTGAGGAAATTATTTCTAATACCTGAAAACTCTACCTATTAGGACTTTATTCTACACTAGGATTAGTTCAAGGTCAATAGCGCTAAAAACAGGAGACCAATTCCAATTCTGTAGATTCCAAAGGGAACGAAGGTCTTTTTGCGCAAGATCGCCAGTAGGAATTTGATGCTTATTAGCCCCATGACAAAGGAGGTGACAAAGCCTGCGCTGAGAATGCCGATTTGATCCAAAGAAAAACTGTTGGCATTTTTGGCGAGGTCCAGCACGGTGGCCGCGAGCATGGTTGGCACGGCCAATAAAAAGGAAAATTCCACGATGGTTCTTCTTTGGAGCCCCAAAATGAGTCCGCCCACAATGGTGGCCGCGGAACGTGAAACTCCTGGAATCATGGCAACGGATTGGAAAAGGCCAATCCAGAGGCAGGTTTTGTAGGGGATTTTGGCGAGGTCTTCTTCAGCATCGAGATTTTCTTTGTGCGTTTTTTCAAAAACAATCAAAAATAGTCCACCCAAGATCAAGGCG
>CAYGAB010000019.1:0-12161 GCA_964347725.1 uncultured Candidatus Peribacteria bacterium
TTCCCTATGCGGCGTTTTTTAGGTCACCGCACGGCCGCCGTTAGCGGCTTTCCTGCCTTGCCTTGCTCGGACTTTCCTCGTTCCGCTCAAGGCGGAACGCGATCACTTGGGGCGAGGGGGACTCTAACACGCGAGTCTGGAAAAGGCTAGAGGTGGGCATAAGCTTGCGGGAGTTTCATCTTTTCCCAGTGTGCCCTGTGTTTCTGGTGGCCGTCATTCGTGCTTGGCGATTTAGGTTTGGAAAGTTTTTATTGTCGTTTGCTGCGCGATTTGGTGGAGTCTCTGGGCCATAGGGTTTTTGTGCGTGGGCTTTGTTGGCATCACGGAGTTTCTGAGCTCTCAATTTTCGAGTCGGGTCGTTGATAGGTTTTTGGTAGCAATTCAGTAGTGTTTCAGATAAATTATCTTGAGTGGCTTCGCAACAAGCCATTAGTTTGTCACGCAATGCTGTTTGAATGTTGACCAAGCTCAAAGCGTCACGGAGCAATGTACGAAAATCATCTATACGCTCTGGACTTCTCATCTCAACTTGATCTGCTAGATTAAAAGCAGTTTCCACTGCATCTCCTGTTTCAAGCAATCCTTTGAGTTTGAAGGCTGCTTGAAATGGGTTTAGATCCGTCAAAAGAGTCAATGCATCTACTTCTAAACTGTCGGCTTGATCTTCGGTTTCCATTGCTTTTGTGGTTAAAAATAAAAAATCCCCGCTGTGGTGGGCGAGGTCTTGGGGTGGGTGTGTAAACTTTTTCTTGCTTACTTCATTCCACAGACTCCTCGCACACGAACAAACCATGTGCTAATGCTGAGCACTGGATAGAGGTGGGCGAGTTGCTTGTTTTGGGAAGCGAACATGAGAAAATTTAGAACATTTTCTATTATTGGGCATGATGGCTGTTTTGTCAAATTATTTTTCTCGTTACTAGAAACTGTGCTGCCTTGTTGGCCTGGCCTTGACTTATTTCATAAAAATGCCTAAACTCGTGCGCTGCGTCTGCGAACGTCAACGTGGGTTGAAAAATATGAGCACACTAGATCAAATTAGAGAACGGGCATCCCTACTACCGGTAGGATCAGAATTCGATGCAATTAGAACTCTGCTTCAACGTTATGCGAGTTTGCCAAGATTGACACCAGGCAACCTGGAGGCTGTTGATGGGGAAGATGACGCAGAGGTGAGAAGGCTTGAGGCAGTTGCTGACGACATCATAGGCCTAGCTACTCGTTTGCGAGTTCAGTTACAAAAACTAATAAGTGGCTCAGCGCAAATTGGCTCAAGTACTGCATTAGCAGTTTTTGAGCAGAGGCATCAAGCATTGGTAGCGGCTCTTGAGGATGTCACAAATAAAAGAATCTCTTTAGCAGCTAGGCACTCAGCCGAAGCACTGCAAATACGCTCTGAAATTGAGTCTCGAGTGGCTAGCTTCAATGGAGAAATAGATACGGTAGATCAATCTTTGGCGTCCATTTTGTCTGATTTAGGTGGGATTGAACTTAAATACTATACTGCTGTCAGCACACTATTCAATGTTGAACCTCAAGCAAAACCTTACCCGCTAGAACTCGTTAGGGTAGAAAATCGTGGTCTGCTGGACTGCCGCAGGGAAGGGGTTTTCTCAAGCGGGGACATCATTCAATTGGAGGGGACTTCTGATCTTTATTTTGTCGAAGGGCTTGATCAACAGCATGGAGTGCGGGCAAGACCGATCAACTCCAATGGTGGATTTTCAGATCGAGTGATTCCTGTTGAGATTGGAAGTCGTGAGCGATACACCTTAATTCATAAATGGGGTGACTATAAAATTGGTAAATACGGTATTGATCCAGAAAAGGAAAGGAACAATTTAAGAATCGTTTCAAGAAGAGATGCCAGCCCAACAGAATCGGGTTTTCCATTCAAGAAAATCAGTTTTATAGATGGGCGGGGAGATGTGTACGTTCTCTCAACCCATTTGAATTGGACACAAAACCGACCCGTTAAGGATAGAAATGGTGAAGTGCTTCAAGCAGGCGACTTGGTTAGAACCGTACAGGCGACAAATTACTTGTTTCCCCATTTAGGAATTATGCTCGGTGCAACCCTTGATCTAGATGACCAGGAACAATACCAAGGGCAGGTCTGGATTGCTCGTGCAAGAGATGCTAGCCGTCACCAGCGTAGCCCAGGAATGACAGCTTGGTATTGGGAAGACACTGAAGACTTAATAAGGGTAAAACGATGGGGTGAGTTTGACCTTAGAGACTATGACTTCAACCAACATGAACGTTGGCGTTTTGCCCATGTAAGCTATAAAAAAAATGACTGATACCCTACCAATTGCTGATGCAGATCCACGTGAAGTCTTACGGGAAATACTTGCAGATTTAGAACATCTTGAAGAAGCTTCGACCGTGCCCGACACAAGAGTTGACTTAACCCGAGAGCGATACAGGCGATTGGTAGCTCTCGTTAATCAATTTGTTGCCTTCCGTGAAGGAATAACGGGCGATAATGACAATAATTTACTTAAAAATCTAGAAATCTTGCACCAGCGAGCAATTGAAGCAATACAAAGAAAATTAGAAGTATTGAAAAACAAAATGAGCGTGGTGCATGAGTCTCTTGGACAAGCATCATCTCGACTAGCACTTGAGGAGCGGGCTTTCTCTGGGGATGCAGAGGCAAGAGAAGCATTGGTAGTCGATGGAGTGTTCGATATTTTTTTAGGTGTTGGTTTAAAGCCAGCGCATGAAAGCAAACCACTATTTGGTGCATTGCATGATGGCCCTGAAACAAGAAGGCGAGTAAACGCAATGCTTCCGCTTTTATTGCCAACAGAATTTTCGAACAAAGTGTTTCCAGCACATGAACTAGTCATCGATGGCGAAAGCATTAAGGTTGACGCTCAAAGAGGGCAATTCAGAACTGGAGATATTGTGCAGGTGATGAATAGGGCGAACCAAAGATATGGACGACTGTTTCATTGTGAAGGATTCTCAGAAGGTGAATACCTGTATCTAACAGAAATTGGAACCAGCGGCTTGATGGGATCTCCATTCAGATTCAGAGATCACTTGGGTGAATTGAAGACTAGTTTACCTTGGGGAACTTACAACCCTGCTGACTTTAATTTCTATCCTAATCGAGATAGGCCTGGTGTAATAGCAAGCTTTAGGGAAAGGCCACCGATTCAAATGTTGGATTTTCCAAGGGGAGATAATGTAGAGATAGATTCTGAACTGGCACCAGTCGGACGCCGAAGCATCGACACCATTGCGAGTAGGTTCGGGTTTCGAGGTGGAGATATGATTGTTGCAAGAAAAGATAGATCTCAATTAACGAATCCTCGGGTGGAGGATTCCGAACCAGTGGGCATTGTTCTTGGTTACCAAGCCCGTTGTGAAGGGCATGATGTAGTGTGCTGGGTAGCCATCACAAAGAAAGGAGGCAGTGTAGGCCACACAGTTCATGTCACAAGTGACTCACAGGCAAAGTTTCAAACTGAACGGATAGCAGAATGGGGGGCATACGACCCAAGAGACTATGGTTTCAATGTAGGAACGGACTTTAAAATCAGAAGACCACGATAGTAAAAAACGTCAAAGCATGGCCTCCAACTTGCCTTTAAGCTCAGCAAGGATTCCTTTTCGAGCGATGTCAAAAGCAACCAAACGCGCGTTTTCATCAATCATTCCGTAATTTGATGAAGCTGGGCCTGCTCCAAGTGATCCCAGCCGTCCAATTGCATAAGCATTCGGCAGACCTTCTATTTGTAAATTGGCTGGAGAAACGGCAGGTAAACCGCCACTCAATTTGCTTCCTTTTACAATTTGACTGGTCCAAGGGAGTCCAGCAAAATCCATTCTGTAACCTGTACAAAACACAATACGGTCAAAACGACCAATGCCTGGCGCTTCAACATCAGAATGATTTGCGATCAACTTCTCCACGGGAGTATTTTCACGCAATTGCGCATTTTTTGCCAGCATCACCTGTTCGTAAACATGAGGGTGAACGCGACCACGACGGTGAGCAGCCCTCAATTCATCCGTTCTTGCTTCTAGACTTTTCGCTCGGAATTGTTCCAACTTTCTACCTTGAAAATACTCTGGATGGAAATCAAGTGGGTGTACATGAGGTTTAGAACGACTTGTAAGAATCACGTTAGCTCCTCTTTTTTGAAGACCATCAGCAATGGTAAACCCTGATTGACCCGCTCCAACAACCAATACGCGCTGATTGCGCCAAGTGCCCCAAGGGGAATTTTTTAAGTCCAGCGCATCAGAATGAGAAACACGCGGATCCTTAACACCTGGAATGTCTGGAATGAAAGGTCTTCCAATGCCCGGACTCATGACTACACTCTGAGCAGTTTGGCGATTTCGTTCACCACGAGTATTGTGCCAAAAGACATCAAAAGTACCATCATCTCGAACACCCACAAGATCAACCCACCCATCACGAGCATGTGCATGGATTCCTGCTGTTCGGATAAGATCCGAATGGAAAGCATTGAGCACAGGAAGTCTCATCCTATTGTCAGGAGTTATATCTTTAGTGCGAAAGTTAGGCCACGACAAAGGAGTCTCAGTCTTTCTGCGAGGGTCAGAAATAAAATGATGAACAGGGGAACGAAAATCCCCCATATCTTGCCCTTCTGTCACTCTTTCCCAATTTGACATTGGTTTGCCCGGTCCAACAACTGAAAATTGCACACCCTGTGCCTTTAGATGCAAAGCTACTCCACATGCAGGAGGTCCATTCCCAATCACAAGAACATCAGTTTCTTTGATTTGTTCATAATCTTGAAGATTGATGTCGGGTTTACGGCTCTTCTCCATGAATTTGACTTAAAACAAGAATGTATCATATATATTTTTTGATACTTGTAAAGTCTTCTTATTTTTCTCGCTTGAGTTTGTCGAATTCGCGTTGGAAGAATTTGGCGGTGCTCAGGCAATCTTTGGCTTTTTCATTGGCGGGTTCTAGGCGTAGAGCCTCGTCCAAAAGTTCGATGGTTTTTTTGAATTGGCGGTCGTTCAGGTAGCAAACGGCTAAATCGCAGAGCACGAGTGTGTCTCTTGGAGCCATGGCTTTGGCTCTTTCTAGAAGGGCCAGACCTTTTTGACGGTCGCCGCTGTGAAAAATCGACCAACCCAAACAACGCAGAATTTCCGGATGGTGAGGTTGAGATTGATTGGCGTGTTCTAAGGTTTCTATGGAACGTTCAAAGTCGCCGGTGGAGGAGTAGAGGAATCCCAGCAGGTAGAGGGCGTTGGCGCTCATCGGCTTGAGTTTGAGAGCGTGCTTGAGCGCTTTCATGGCTTTGTCGTATTCTCGAAGGCTCAAGAAGTTGTCGCCCAGTTCTTCGTAGGCTTCCACGTGGTTGAGGTCGTACATCAGCATTTTGTTGCAGAGTGCGATGGCCTCCGTGTGTTTGCCCTGGAGTTTGAGCTGGTCGGCCTGCTTGAGCAGTTCAGCGAGAATCATTTTGTTTTTTGTTTATTTTTTGACGTATCCAATCATTCTAGCAAAAAAAAGCACTTTTCTCAAGGCTCAGGCTTGGACAAAATGGTGATTTTCTAGTCTTTTAATCGAATTGTACTCCAGGGTTTTTCCGACGCATGGCTTCTTGTACGCACAAATTCGTGGTTTGCATCTGAGCATCGGCTTCTTGGTGACTTGGATTTTTTGGTAGTTGGTCGAAGTAGGTGGTGAAACAAGGTGCCAACTCTGCACAAGAGGGCAGGGGCGTTCCAGTGTTCCAACTTCTCCATTCGTTGACTAGATTTGGGTTTTTTGCGTCAAAAGCAGGATCTTCAAATCTAAAATTAGCTAGCATCAAACCTGTTTCTGTCGAATTTGCTCCGAATGGGTATTCCAATGCAGAAACTTGAGACAGCTCTATACTTGGATAATGTTCTGCTAACACTAGAATTGAGCTACTGCTGGAGGGGTCTGGATGTTGGCAAAACTGGCTTTCTGTTAAAACAAGATGTCCATTAAGGGGGTAAGCGTCCCTCCGCTTTAGAAGAGTTGTTTCTTCGGCCTGGACAGGTTCTGCTGATTCGTGTTTTGGGCAGGCGCTCAAAGTCAGTGCGGCGGCGAGAGTGAGGGCTGGTGTGTTGATGGAGCGCATCATGAGTATGATTAGAAGATAACTTTTTAGCGGATTTTTGAAGAGATGGCAAGGTGCGGCCAGAGCGCATTGACTTTACTGGAAAATATGTTAAGATTTTGATCTTTTCACTTAAAATCTTAAATCCATGCGTCCAGATAAATCCTCACGCAGTCCCCTCTTTCGACTGGCTTTGGCTGGGGCCTGCCTTACCCAAACTCCTGATGTTTGTGAGTACGTCGCAACGGAAGGAACCGTTCTGATGGGGGATCCAGATGACATTCGTGCCCGTTTGTGCGTTGAGGCTCAAAAGGCAATGGCACATCCAAATAATGGGCCTTGGCATGATTTGAAGCTCATTGAAGACCATCTGGGATGCTTTGCGGATGTTACAGAGAGAGCTCAGCTTGTTGGTGGGATTGTTTCGGCAGAATATCTGGAAGGAACGCCAACGCCTCATTTCATGCAAGTAGCGGTTGAGGCTTGTGATGGTGGTAAGGAGGTAGCTCCTCAAACCGAATGTCATCCACTTCGGCTTCAAGCGGCTGGTCGATACGCAAAGGTGGCTAAAGGTGAAGAGGCGTTTGCTATTTCAGATTATGAGCAAGCGATTCAGTACAAGCAGGCCGCAGGAGATCTAGTGGGCGCTCAGGCTTTGCAATCGGAATGTTTTGATTGGGCGGTTGGAAAAGGGGAAACTTCTTTAGGATATTTGTATGGAAAATTGACGAATCCTAGTCTGGAACAGAGCAAGGCTTACCTTTTTGCTCTCAATGATCTCAAGCAAAATAAAGATCAAAGTGTTGATCTTCTTGGAGATCTTTTAAAGATAGCTCGTTTGTCTGAGATTCTTTCTTCAGATGCATCTGCCAAAGCTTTTGTTGTGGAACTTTTGCTCGATCCTCGTGAGTATGAAAGAGCCAAGAAGCTTGCGCAGTTTGCTGGGATTCCTCTGCTTGACCTTGCGGAGGCTTGTGAGAAGAAAGGCAATTTGGTCACGGCAGCCATGTTTTATACTGGAGTTGATGAGGACAAGGCTCAGGCACTTTGGATGGAGCTTGGTGCGCTAGAAAATTTGAATCGGGAAGAACAATTGGAAAAAGCAGAAAAGTTGGTGGGTGAAGGAAAGTTGATTGAAGCGGGGGAAATTTATGTCTTATTGGAGGAAAAAGCCAAAGCCAAAAAAGTTTTTCAAGAAGCCTTCGATGGATTTGTTGAGGCAGATGAGTGTGGTTCGGCCTACAATCTTTATTTGAAACGAAACAGTTTGATTGTAGTTGAGCCTGGGCAGGCTTTGAGCATAGCGGAATACTACGAACGGGTTGAATTTTATGAGGGAGCTGTCTTTTGGTACAAGATTGTGGGGGATGGCGATAAGGTTGAAGAAATTGATGCCAGGTGGGCCGTCTCTTTAGAAGCAAAAGGTGACTATGTGGGTGCTTATTTTCATTACACATCAAGTGGACAAGTTGAGAAAGCTCACGCTTTGGCTTTGGAGCGAGCTACACATGATTTCAATCTTTATTCAGATGGGGTTGCTGGCCCTGTGTTTTGGTTTTCCCAGACCGAACTTGAACCTCATGAGGTAGATGAATTTTTGAAAAAATTTGGTGAGAAGGATCTGTTTAAGGCGGTCATGATTTCTAGGAAAATGGCTTGGTCCGAGGCACATCCACAGGTGACTTTGGATTACGTGGAAAAGATTAAAAACGAGGGAGCCAGTCCGGAGTCCATTGCGAGATTTGTGGACACCTTGGGCATGGCTTACCTTGGAGAAGCTGCGGAATATTGGAAGCAGGCTTCTGTGAATGCCGCGGGTAAAAAATTGTGGTCTCAGGCCTTGGAATATGGCATGAATGCTGGATTGTTGGATGAAGAGCTTGAGCCTTATGTTGAAGAGATGGCTGAGGTCGGCAATATCAAACCTGAAGATTTCAATGCGAAGTATCTTGGTTTGTCGCCTGAATTGAAGAAATCTTATGCTGAATCCTATTACAAAGGTCAGGAGTTGGCGCGTTTCTACTGCGAAAATGGAGAGCCTGAAAAAGGGCAACTGATAGGAGCATGGACTTATTTTTGGGCCGAAGACGGTGGGCGCCGAGCTCAGATGGAACAACTCAATGCTCTTGAGACGGGTTTGATTTGTTCCACGTCTTCTGTAGATCGGCCTTGAGTTCTGGATTTTTCATGGCAAAAGCCAGGTTGGCTTGGAGCCAGCCGGAGAGGTGGCCCGTGTCGTAGCGGTGGCCTTGAATCTTTACGGCGTGGAGGGCTTGGCCTGAGGAAAGGCGTGCGCGGAGTCCGTCGATCAGGCGCAATTCTCCGTCGGGTTTGGCGTGCCAGAGTTTCTCTAAGTGAGTGAGTACGTCAGGGGTGCAGATGTATTTCCCGATGATGCCCAGATTGGAAGGAGCGTCTGAGGGTTGAGGTTTTTCCACGAGTCCTTTGAGAGGGAGTTCTAGGCTGGAGGCGGGATCCACCACTCCGTAGGCCGAAATGTTTTCTAGGGGCACTTCTTGAACGGCGATCACGGGAGCTTGGACTTGGTCAAAAACTTCTTTGAGTTGGCTGAGAGCACTTTTTGGGTGGTCCACCAAATCGTCTCCAAAGAGCACCGCAAAAGCTTCGCCGTCGATCCAGTCTTTGGCGCAGAGCAAGGCATGGCCGTCTCCGTGGGGGTCTTCTTGATGGACGTAAGAAAATCGTGCCATTTTTTCGATTTCTTCGATTTTGGCCAAGAGGTCTTCTTTGCCTCGACTTTTGAGTTCTTGCGCGAGTTCAGCGCTGTGGGAGAAATGGTCTTCAATGGCACTTTTGCCTCGGCCCGTGACAATCAGAATGTCCTGGATTCCGGCGGAAATGGCTTCTTCCACCAGGTATTGGATCACGGGTTTGTCCACAATCGGGAGCATGGCTTTGGGCACGGCTTTGGTCATTGGCAAAAAACGCGAATTCAAACCGGCGGCCAAGATGACGGCTTTGCGCAGAGGCTGGCTCATGATTCTTCGCTGAGGTGAATGACTCGAGTTTTGAAATCCTCCGTTTTTGGAATGCTGATGATGAGGATGTGTTCGTGGCAACGGGCGCTGATGTTTTTGCGGTCGATGTGGTCTGGCAGCACGATGGATCTGGAAAAAACACCCCAGAACAATTCTCCGACGATGGGAGTTTTGCTTTCTGTTCTGGCGATTTTTTTGCGTTCGCCGCGGATGGTGAGCACATCGTCTTGGATGCTGACGCGAATGTCGCTTTTTTCCACACCGGCAATGGGGCAGAGCACGATCATCTCATGGTCGCCTTGAAGGATGTCCACGGCCAACTGGCCTTCCGGTGGAGTGCCGGCGTTGGGGTCGTGCGTGTGTTGTTTGCGGCTGACTCGTGGCACGCTTTGGTTTTGAGTCACATTGACGGACTCTTCTTGTTTGGCGTGCTGGAATGGACCGAGGCCGATTTGATTCATGCGCTTAGTTTAGGACTTTCCATCAAACAACTCAATGAATTCCTCTCGGCTTAAGGTTTCTCGTTTGATCAAATTTTTAGAAATGGCGTGCAGCTGTTTTTCGTGTTTGGTGAGGAGTTCTTTGGCAAGAGCGTAGGCGGCTTGAACGAATTTGGTCATTTGTTCGTCGATGGCGGCGGCCTTGTTTTCAGAGTAGTTTTTGCCGCTGTTGCCAAAGTCACGTCCCAAGAAGACTTCCTGAGAATTCTCTCCGAAGACAACGGGGCCAAGTTCGCTCATTCCGTATTCCGTGACCATGCGTCGAGCCATTTTGCTGGCGCGCTCCAAGTCGTTGGAAGGCCCTGTGGAAACTTGACCGTAAATCATTTCTTCCGCGACGTAGCCGCCAAGGAGAGAGGCCATTTCATGTTCAAATTTCTGCTTGGTCAGCATGTGGCGGTCTTCTTCCGGCATGAACCAAGTGGAGCCCAAAGACATTCCTCGAGAAATGATGGTGATTTTGTGCACGGGGTCGCAGTCTTCCAAAACGTGGCCCACGATGGCGTGGCCGGTTTCATGGTAGGCGGTGACTTCTCGCTCTTTTTCTTTGAGCACGTGAGACTTGCGTTCCGGCCCAAGCTGAACTTTCTCAACGGAAGCGTACAAATCTTCTTGGGAGATGTCTTTTTGACCACGTTTGGCGGCCAAAATGGCGGCTTCATTCATGAGGTTTTCTAGGTCAGCTCCAGAAAATCCGGGCGTTTGTCGGGCGATTTTTTTAAGATCGGCGTTTTTGCCCATGGGTTTGTTGCGGGCGTGCACTTCCAGAATTTCTTCACGAGCTTCTTGATTTGGAGCGTCCACCACCACTCGGCGGTCAAAGCGGCCTGGTCTGAGGAGCGCAGGGTCCAAAACGTCTGGGCGATTGGTTGCGGCAATCACAATCACATTGGTGTTGGTTTCAAAACCGTCCATTTCGGTCAGGATTTGGTTGAGGGTTTGTTCACGTTCGTCGTGTCCTCCTCCCAAACCGGCTCCTCGGCGGCGGCCAACGGCGTCGATTTCGTCGATGAAGACGATGCAAGGCGCGTTGCGCTTGGCTTTTTTAAAGAGATCACGCACACGGCTGGCTCCCACTCCCACAAACATTTCCACAAATTCGGATCCGCTGATTGAGAAAAATGGCACGTTGGCTTCTCCAGCCACGGCTCGAGCGAGCAGTGTTTTTCCGGTTCCGGGGCTGCCCACCAGCATGACTCCTTTTGGAATTTTGGCTCCCATGGCCGTGTATTTGCTCGGATATTTCAAGAAATCCACGACTTCTTCCAATTCTTCTTTGGCTTCTCGCACCCCGGCCACGTCTTTGAAGGTGGTTTTGGATTTTTCTTTGTCGTGTAGTCTCGCCGAAGATTTGCCAAAAGACATGGCCTGGTTGTTGCTGGAGGAGGCTCCGCGCATCATGAACCAGAGAAATCCGATGATCAAAAAGAAGGGGATGATGGCGAGTCCAATGTTCAGCCAAATGCCTTTTCCGGAGGTGTCCACCACTTCTGTTTTGAGCTTGGCTAGGACTTCTGGGCTCACTTTGGCGAGGAGCTCGGCGGTGGTTTGGCCTTCTTCCTTGTAGGTGAATTTGCGGACTTCAGTGCCTTTTTCTGTCGCGCTGTATTCGATTCGGCTGTCGCTGACTTGGAGGCTTTCTACTTCTCCCGCACTCACGTCACTCACGAATTCACTGACGGGAACTTGAGTGGCGGGCGTTTTTCCTGCCGGATTCCACATGGAGTAAATCGCCGAAATGAGGAGAGCGAGCACCAAAATGGTGACGAGAGGGCCTGGCGCTTTTGACTTAACGGTAGTGGTGGACATAAATCTTGTTTTAAAAATTCACTTCAATGGAGCGTGAAGCATTCTAAAGGAGGAAGTGGGCCGGGTCTAGGGCTTTCACCGTTCAGTTGACGCCATCTTAGTATTTGCCGTTGTATTCTTCTGGTTCTGGAGTTCCACCGTTTTTAGCTATTTCTAAAGCAGTTATCGCTGCAATCCTTTCTTTCTCTCTAAAAACGAATTCTATTCCCGCTTGTTGCGCCAAACTCAGTTCGGCAGTTTTTGGGCCAGAATCTGTTTGTTCTGGTGAGTCTTGGTCTTCTGAGTCTAGCATGTTTTTGAGTTAGGGATTGGTTTCAATTGTAGGGCGTTTTTTGTTTATTGCAAGCCGTAGCTGGGTGCCGAGGTCAATTTTCATTTCAGTGAATCTAAGTAAGCTTGAATCTCTTCTGGTGTTTCCAATGGTTTACTTGCATGGATGCCATTTTGAGCTTCTTCTGAAGCCTGCAGAATTTCTTTTTCTTGTCTGATTGTGAAACCATTTTCTGTCAAAATCGTAGTGCTGTTGTAAATACTTGCAAATTCCCTTCCTGTTTCCAAAAAAAGATCTCCGTGCCACTCCGTTTTCTTTCCGGAAGGCCAGTTTGAAATTGCGTCGTCCCAGCGGAGGAGAGTGGCGGAATCGGAGATGCGTTGGCCGGTGCTCGTTTGGAACCAAGCTTCCAAAATGCTGTGGCGCAGGGGCAAGGGGAGGATTTTGTAGGCGGAACGGGAGAGACCTTGTTCGCTGAGGTTTTCAT